>DOIS01000114.1:0-7689 GCA_003511785.1 Paracoccaceae bacterium | reverse complement strand
CCGCGCGCCTACATGATCGGCAAGCGCCTGATCGACGCGGGCCGCACCGCCCCTCCCGAGCTTGTGGGCGACCCGTCCACCGACCTCAAGGCGCTGCTCAAGGCATGAGGATCATCGCGGGACGCTTCCGTGGCCGCCCGCTCACGCCGCTGGGCAAGGGCGATGCCGGCGCGCATCTGCGCCCGACTCCGGATCGCGTGCGCGAAAGCCTGTTCTCCATGCTCGCCCATATGGACGTGCTGGGCGACGCCCGGGTGCTCGATCTCTTCGCCGGCACCGGCGCGCTGGGATACGAGGCGCTCTCGCGGGGCGCGGCCCATGTCACCTTCGTCGAGAACGGGCGCACGGGCGCGGACCTGATCCGCCGCAACGCGGCCCTGCTGGGCGTCGAGGACGAGACGGCGCTGATCCGTCGCGACGCCCTCAAGCTGCCAGCCGCCCCGGGCCGCGCCTGCGACCTGGTGTTTCTCGACCCGCCCTATGGCAAGGAGCTGGGCGCCCGCGCGCTCGCGGCGGCGCGCGTCGGCGGCTGGATCGCACGCGGTGCGCTCATCGTCTGGGAGGAGGCTGCCCCCATGCCCGCCCCCGAGGGGTTCGAGCTGCTCGACCATCGCCGCTATGGCGACACGCACGTCACCCTGCTGAACCGCGTCGATTGACGCGCCGGCCCGGCGCCCCCACTTCCAACTTGTCCCTCTCCGCGATAGGGTCCGCCGCATGAAATGGAACCTGCCCAACCTCCTCACCGCCCTGCGCCTGCTGGCCGCCCCCGCCGTGGCGGTGATGTTCCTCTATTTCAACCGGCCCTATGCCGACTGGTTCGCGCTGATCCTGTTCCTGGGCGCCGCGATCACCGACTGGCTCGACGGCTATCTGGCCCGCGCCTGGAAGCAGGAGACGCGCATCGGCGCCATGCTCGATCCGATCGCCGACAAGGCGATGGTGGTGATCGCGCTGATGGTGATCGTGGGCTACAGCCAGGCGCACTGGACCCCCTGGCTGGTGCTGCCCGCCACCGTGATCCTGTTCCGCGAGGTCTTCGTTTCGGGCCTGCGCGAGTTTCTCGGTGACACCGCGGGCACGCTCAAGGTCACCAATCTGGCCAAGTGGAAGACCACCACGCAGATGGTCGCCATCGCGGTGCTGTTCGGCCAGGGGATATTCGAGCACGATCTGGCCGCCGCGACCGCCGGCATGACCCCCGCGCAGGTCGATGACATCCTCGCGGGCCGGGTCGCGGACCCCGACGGTCTGCGCTGGACATTCGAGGGCATGGTCTGGACCGGGCGCGTGGGCCTGGCGCTGATCTGGGTCGCCGCCGCGCTGACGCTGATCACCGGGGTGGAATACTTCCGCAAGGCCATGCCACATCTCAAGGAGCCCTGACATGGACGTTCTCTATTTCGCCCGGGTGCGCGAACGCATCGGCCTGCCGCGCGAGCGGGTCGAAACCGACGCCGCCACCGTCACCGACCTGGTCGAGGAACTGCGCGCGCGCGAGGAATGCTATGCCGCCGCCTTCGCCGATCTCTCGGCGCTGCGGGTCGCTGTGGACCAGGAACTGACCGATTTCGACGCGCCGCTCGCCGGCGCGCGCGAGGTCGCCTTCTTCCCGCCTATGACCGGGGGCTGAGGCCGATGCGGATCGAGGTGCAGGAGGCCCCCTTCGACTTCGCCGCCGAGGTGGCGCGCTTCGAGGCGGGGCTCGCGGGCATGGGCGCGGTGGTCACCTTCACCGGCATCGTGCGCGACCATGCGCAAGGCGGGCTTCAGGTGATGGAGATCGAGCACTACCCGGGCATGACGGCGCAGGCCATCGAGAAGATCGCCGGCGAGGCACTCGCCCGTTGGGATCTCGGCGACGTGCTGGTGATCCACCGATACGGGCTGCTCACGCCGGGCGAGCGGATCATGATGGTCGCCACCGCCGCGCCGCACCGCGCCGACGCCTTCGCGGCGGCGGATTTCCTGATGGACTACCTGAAGTCGCGCGCGCCCTTCTGGAAGAAGGAGATCACCGAGCGCGGCGCCGACTGGGTCGCGGCCAAGGACGCCGACGAGGCCGCGCTGGACCGCTGGACCTGACCGCGCGGCGCTGACGCCCGCCCGGGCACCGGCCCCGGCGAGGGGCCCGGCAAAGGCCGCATGTGCGCCGTCGACCGCCGGGCGCGCGCCCGGCCGGGGCGCGGCGCGACCCTGCTTCTTTCTGGTCCAAAAATACCCCGGCCCTGCCTCCGCCGCCGGGCGCGCCGTTCACCCCTGCTGGATCCGTTCCACGTAAGAGCGCAGTTCCTCTGCCTCGTGCCGGGCCTCGCGCAGCCCGTCCATCGCGGCGCGCAGCTCGGCCTCGGTCTGGGACAGCTGGCTGGTTAGCTCGGCCTCACGCTGCTGAAGATAGGTGATCGCCTGGTCGCGGGTTTCCTCGGCCTCGTGCAGCTCCTGGCTCATCCGGTCCAGGTCGGCCACGTCGCTCTGCCGCACCCGGGTAAAGCGATGCACCAGCCAGTTGGCGAACCAGCCGGTAGCGAAGGTCACGAACAGGATGATCGCGGTGACGATGATGAATTCGGTTCTGCTCATTCGCTGGCCCCCCCGGCCTCCTGCTCGTCCTGCTGCGCCTCGCGCCAGCCCAGGGCGCGGCGCGTGGCGGCCGCCTTCTCGTCCGGCGAGCCGGGCGTGACCTCCCCCGGCGACAGCTCCGGCTCGGGCAGGATCACCTTGAACTCGATCCGGCGGTTGGCCTCGCGGCCCTCCTCGGTGTCGTTGTCGGCGATGGGTCGGCTTTCGCCATAGCCCACGGCCTCATAGGTCGCGGTCAGCACCCGGCGCGCGCGCAGCGCGTCCAGCACCGATTGCGCGCGGTCCTGGCTGAGCTGCTGGTTCATCGCCTCGCGGCCCTGGCTGTCGGTATGGCCCTGGATCTCCAACTCGAGCGGACCGCAGTCGCGCAGGATGTCGGCGATGGCGTTCAGCGTGTCCAGCGCATCGGCCGTGATCGTGGCCGAGCCGGGCTCGAAATTGATCTTGCTCTCGGCCTGCACGGCGACGATCTGGGCCTCGCAGGCGGCCGGATCGGGCGTCGCGTCCTCGGGCTCGGGCGGCGGGCGATAGGTGATGTCCAGGTCGAACTGCGCGCCCTGGCCCAGCTTCTCCGACAGGAACCCCGAGATCGTTGCGCTGGCGTCCTCGTCGTGGGTCGCGCCGCGCAGACTGACCATCTCGGGGGTGACGATCACCGCCCCGTTGATGAGCCGCGACAGCGCCTCCAGCCCGGCCAGCACCCGCACCGGCCAGTCGTCGGGCAGGTCGGGCACGATTCGCGTCGCGGTATAGACCGAGTCCGATCCGAACCGCGCCCGCGCGAAGGCATCGGTCATCTGCCGCAGCGTGGCGTCGTTCAGTCGCCCGCGCATCTGCAACAGCCCCTCGGGGCTGAGCGTGGCGGTAAATTCGGGCGGGCCGGCCACCCCGGTCTCCTCGGGCTCGGGCAGCACTGCCGCCAGCGCGAAGACATCCGGCAGCGCGTTCTCCAACTCGCCCACCACCCGGCCGAACAGCGCCGGATCGGTGCCCTCGGCGGCGACCAGCGTGATGTCGGCATCCGCCATGGTGACGCTGCCTTGCCCCAGCCGGTCCAGCGCCGCGATGGCCAGCGCGCCGGCCCGCCCCCAGCGCGGCGAGGGCACGCCCATGCCGATGGTGCAGCTGGCCGCCCCTTCCAGCCCGGCGGCGCGGGCGGCCGCCAGAAGCTGGTCGCGGGCGCTCTCGTCCTGGGCCGAGCAGGCGTCGAACCGGCTGCCATTCTCGTCGATGATGAAGCGCAGGGTGAAGGGCGTGATGACCGGGCGCGGCGCCGAGATCGACAGCACCACGTCCAGATCGCCGGGCGCGCTGCGGCGCAACGCCCGCTCCAGCTCGATCCGGGCCTCGCGGCTGTCGGCCATGGCGGTGACTTCGACCCGGTCGGCGCCGACCGAGATCTTGGCCCGGGGCAGGCGCGTCAGCGCGCCCAGGGCAAAGCCCATCGCATCCTCCCAGCCGTCGGGCACGGGGTAGTCCGCGATTTCCAGCAGGTCCGCCACGCGGCCGTCGCCCACCACCCGGTGCAGCGCGGTCACGAGCGCCTCGCGGTCGGCGGCGGCGGGAATCAGCCCGATGATCGAGATACCGCTGTCGTTGCGCAGTATCTCGGCCGAGAAGCGTGGCGGCGCCAGGTCCTCGGCCGGGGCGACCTCCATCCGGTCGATCACCCTTGCAGCGTCCACAACGCCGCGCACGGTCGAGATCGCCCGGAAGCGTTCGGCCTCGCTGGGCGCGGTGCCGTAGAGCTCGACCCGCAGCCCGTCGGCCTGCACCTCGGACCAGCCCAGCCCGCCATCGTCCAGCACCCGGCGCACGCCGATCTCGCTGCTGTCCTCGATGGCGCTCACCGCGAAGGTCGCCGCGACCAGCGACAACAGGGCGGCGACGAGAAAAGGCACCCCGAGGATGAGCAGCGAGGAAATGCGCATATGTCCGTGAAGTCTCCCCAACACCGGGGCTTTTTTACGCGCTGAGGCCCGGGGGTGCAATCACAGCCACAGGGCGACGCCAAGGAAGATGAGCGGAATCAGGCCGGTGTCCCGGTTCAGCCGGAAGAGCTGCAACAGCCGGTCGTGGTTGTCGGCGTCGAAGGCCCGAAGCTGCCAGGTCATGTGCCAGCCCATCGCCCAGGGCGCGGCGAGCGCCACCACCAGCGCGAGAACCGAGGCCTGGCCCAGCGCCGCCTGGATGATCGCCAGCATCATCAGCAGCACGGTGGCCACGATGAAGCGGCGCAGCCAGGCCGGCGTGTCGTCGCCGAACAGCCGGGCGGTGGATTTCACCCCGATCAGCGCGTCGTCCTCCTTGTCCTGGTGGGCATAGATCGTGTCGTAGAACAAGGTCCAGGCCATGCCGGCGAGATAGAGGAACACCGCGGGCCAATGCAGCGCCCCGGCATGGGCCGTCCAGGCCAGGAGCGCGCCCCAGTTGAAGGCCAGCCCGAGGAAGATCTGCGGCCACCAGGTGAAGCGCTTGGCGAAGGGATAGATCGCCACCGGCAAGAGCGCGAGGATGCCCAGCGCGATGGCCGCCTGGTTGAAGGTCAAGAGGATCGCCAGCGCGATCAGCGCCTGCGCCGCCATCCATAGGAGCGCGCCGGTCACGCTGACCTGCCCCGAGGGGATCGGGCGGGCGGCGGTGCGCGCCACCGAGCCGTCGATATGGCGGTCGGCGATGTCGTTCCAGGTGCAGCCGGCGCCGCGCATCAGCCAGGCGCCGATGCCGCAGCCGGCGAAGATCCAGGCGTCCTCCCAGCGCGGGCTCTGGTCCCAGAGCATGGCCAGCGCCAGCCCCCACCAGCAGGGCAGCAGCAAGAGCCAGGTGCCGATCGGCCGGTCGGCGCGCGACAGCCGCAGATAGGGCCGCGCGAAGGCCGGCGCGTGCCGGTCCACCCAGTTGTCGGCCACCGCGTCGGCGATCCGACCGTCTGGCGTTGGCGCGTCGCCTTGCATATGTAGGCCCCCATGGATGCGAAGATCAGGCTGTATGTAGATCACCCGCTGGGGGAGGGGCAAACGGTTCCTCTGGCCCGCGACCAGGCGCATTACCTGTTCGGGGTGATGCGGCGCGGCGTGGGCGATGCGGTGGCCCTGTTCAACGGCCGCGAGGGCGAATGGCTGGCCCGCGTGACGCAGGCGGGCAAGCGCGGCGGGCTGCTCGAAGTGGTCGAACAAAGCGCGCCGCAGCGGATGCCGCCCGACCTGTGGCTGCTCTTCGCGCCGATCAAGAAGGCGCGCACCGATTTCATCGTCGAGAAGGCGGCCGAGATGGGCGCCGCACGGATCGTGCCGGTGCAGACCGAGTTCACCAATGCCGAGCGCATCCGCCGCGACCGGCTCCAGGCCCATGCCATCGAGGCGGCCGAGCAATGCGGCGGCACCTTCGTGCCCGAGGTCACCGATCTGCACAGGCTCGACCGGCTGCTGGCCGACTGGCCCGAAGGGCGGCGCCTGATGTTCTGCGACGAGGCGCTGGCGGGCGGCTCGTCGAGCCTGAGGACTCTGCTCGCCACCGACGAGGGCCGCGCGGCCCGGGGCGCCCCCTGGGCCATCCTGATCGGCCCCGAGGGCGGGTTTTCCGAGGCCGAGCGCGCGCGGCTTCGCGATCTGCCCTTCGCCCATGCCACGGCCCTCGGGCCGCGCATCCTGCGCGCCGACACCGCCGCCGTGGCCGCGCTGACGCTCTGGCAACAGGCGCTGGGGGACTGGGCGTGAGCTTTCTGCGCCCGCAGGCGCGCGCCGCGCTCTGGCGCTGGCGCGAGGGGCTGGCGGGCGCTGCCGTGTCCGCGCTGGGGGCGTGGTGGATCCTGGGGCCCGGCGGGCTTCTGTTCTGGGTGGGCTGGCTCCTTCTGCCGGCGGGCGCGGGCATCGCCCTGGTGGGGATTCAGCGCGCCCGCTTCCGGGCCGAGGGGCAGGGCCCCGGCGTGGTGCGCGTGGACGAGGGGCAGGTGGTCTATTTCGGGCCGCTCACCGGCGGGGCGCTGGCGCTGGCCTCGGTGATCCGGCTGGCCTATCGGGCCGATGCCCGGCCCGCCCATTGGCAACTCGAGGGCGAAGAGGGGCAGGACCTTATGATCCCGGTCAATGCCGAGGGCGCCGAGGCGCTGTTCGACGCCTTCGCCACCCTTCCCGGATTGCGCACACAGGCGATGCTGGCTGCCATGCGCCGCGCCGGGGCTCACCCGGTCGTGATCTGGGAGCGCAACCCCTCGCGCCCGGCGCTGGCCCCGCTGCATTGACAGCCGGGCGTTTTCTGCCCACCACTGGCCCGGCGAAAAAAACCGGCGAACAAGAACGGAGCCCGTCCCCATGTCCATTCCCCAGTCCGGCGGCGGACCGATCGAACGCCATGAGCAACTGGCCGAATACCTGGCCTCGGGCTGCAAGCCGCGCGAGGACTGGCGCATCGGCACCGAGCACGAGAAATTCGGCTATTGCAGGGATACCCACCTGCCGCTGCCCTACGAGGGCGAACGGTCGATCCTGGCGGTTCTGGAAGGGTTGCGCGACCGCCACGGCTGGGCGCCGGTGAGCGAGGCCGGCAAGCTGATCGGGCTCGAGAAGGACGGCGCCAATGTCTCGCTCGAGCCGGGCGGCCAGTTGGAACTCTCCGGCGCGCCGCTGGAGACGATCCACGGCACCTGTGACGAGGTCAACGCCCACCTGGCCGATGTCAAGGACATCGCGGACCGGATCGGCGCCGGCTTCATCGGGCTGGGCGCGGCGCCGATCTGGACGCATGAGCAGATGCCGATGATGCCCAAGGGGCGGTACAAGCTGATGGACGGCTACATGCAGAAGGTCGGCACCTCGGGCCAGACCATGATGCGGCGCACCTGCACGGTGCAGGTGAACCTGGATTTCTCCTCCGAGGCGGACATGGTGCAGAAGATGCGCGTCGCGCTGGCATTGCAGCCGGTGGCCGCCGCGCTCTTCGCCAATTCGCCCTTCTTCGAGGGCCAGCCCAACGGCTACAAGAGCTGGCGCTCGCGCGTCTGGCGGCATCTCGACGCCGACCGAACCGGCATGTTGCCCTTCGTCTTCGACGACGGCTTCGGCTTCGAGGCCTGGGTGGAGTATGCGCTCGATGTGCCGATGTATTTCGTCT
>DOIS01000368.1 GCA_003511785.1 Paracoccaceae bacterium | reverse complement strand
GGCAGAGCCCCCCAACCCCCGGGGTATTTGCCAACCAGAAAGAAGCAGGCGCGAGGGCGGGGGCTGGTGTTGCGCGGGTGCGTGCGGTGGGGCGGTGCATCGGCAACACCCGACCGTTCGCTTCAATGATTCCAAGGGGTTCCAGAGGAATGTTTCGCATGCGAAACGTATGAGAAATGGAATGTGAGGGATGGACAGGGCAGGTCGCGGCCTCAGCCGTCCTGCCACAGCCCTTCGAAATCCTGCGGGATCAGCAGGTTGTGCCGCCCCAGATCGCCCAGCTTGCGTTCGCCGCAGAGCGCCATGGTGGTGTCGAGCTCGCGCTGGATCACCTCCAGCGCCGTGGTCACGCCCTTCTCGCCCATCGCGCCCAGCCCGTAGACGAAGGCGCGCCCGATATAGGTGCCGGTGGCGCCCATCGCCAGCGCCTTGAGCACGTCCTGTCCCGAGCGGATGCCGCTGTCGAGATGCACCTCGATGTCACCGCCCACCGCGTCCATGATCGGCTTCAGCATCCGGATCGAGCTGAGCGCGCCGTCGAGTTGCCGGCCGCCGTGGTTCGACACGACGATGGCGTCGGCGCCCAGCTCCACGGCCTTTTTCGCGTCCTCGGGGTCGAGGATGCCCTTCAGGATCACCTTGCCGTCCCATTGTTCCATCAGTTTCGCCACCTTGCCCCAGTCGAGCGAGGGGTCGAACTGTTCGGCGGTCCAGGCGCCCAGTTGCGAGGCGTCCGAGATGCCTTCGACATGGCCCACGATATTTCCGAAATTGCGCCGCTTGGCGCCCAGCATCTCGATCCCCCAGGCCCATTTCGTGGCCAGGTTGGCGAGGGTTTTCGGCGTCAGTTTCGGCGGCGCGGACAGCCCGTTCTTGAGGTCCTTGTGACGCTGGCCCATGATCTGCAAATCCAGCGTGATGACCAGAGCCGAACAGCCCGCTGCCTTGGCCCGGCCGATCAGGCGGCGCACGTAGTCCTCGTCGCGCATGGTGTAGAGCTGGAACCAGAACGGCTTGGTCGTGGCCTCGGCCACCTCCTCGATGGAGTTGATCGACATGGTCGACAGCGTGAAGGGCACGCCGAAAGTCTCGGCGGCGCGGGCGGCCTTGATTTCGCCATCGGCGCATTGCATCCCCGTCAGCCCCACCGGGGCCAGCGCCACCGGCATGGCCACGTCCTGGCCCACCATCTGCCCCGCGGTCGAGCGTCCGCTCATGTCCACGGCGACGCGCTGGCGCAGGCGGATCTCGTCGAAATCGCTGCAATTGTCGCGGAAGGTCTGCTCGGTCCAGCTGCCGCTCTCGGCGTAGTCGTAGAACATGCGCGGCACGCGGCGTTCGTAGATGCGCTTGAGGTCGTCGATATGGGTGATGACGGGCATGGTGGCGGCTCCTCCGATTGGTCAGATTTCATTACCAATCCGCTTGCGGCTTGGCAATTCCCGAGCTGCTTCGCGACCCGGCGGGGCTGGGCCTTCGTTTGCGACAGAGGTTGTCGTGGACAGACCGGATCGCGGCGGATGCCGGCCCTGTAATCGCGGGCAAGGGAGGACCGCACGACAGGATTGACCGTCGGCGCCATCCAGATGGCCTGCACCTGGGACCGGGGCGAGAACCTGGACACGGCCGCGCGGCTGATCCGCGAGGCGGCGGGGCAGGGTGCGCAGGTCGTGCTGCCGCCCGAGTTGTTCCCGATGCGGTTCTTCGCCCTCATGGACTGGACGTCCGAGTATTTCGCGCTCTCCGAAACGTTGGAGGGCGAGACCGTCACCGCCATGCGCGCACTGGCGCGCGAGTTGGACGTGGCGATCCCCTGCAATTTCTTCGAGCGGGCCGACAACGCCTATTTCAACACGGTGGCGATGATCGACGCCGATGGCGAGGTTCTGGGCATCTATCGCAAGACGCATATCCCGGGCGGCCCGCCGGGCTGCTACGAGAAGCTCTATACCAGCTATGGCGACACCGGGTTCCGGGTCTTCGACACCGCGCACGGCGGGGTCGGCTCGGGCGTGTGCTGGGACCAGTGGTTCCCCGAGGCCGCGCGCATCATGTGCCGGACAGGCGCCGAGGCGTTGTTCTATCCCACCGGCATCGGATGTGCGGCCATGCCGGGGCCAACCTCACCCCGTTGGTCTGCGCCGACCGGATCGGATACGAGGTGGGCGACCTGGGCGAGACGACGTTCTGGGGCCGCTCCTTCATCGCCGGGCCGGGGGGGCGATGTGTTGCAGAAGGCGCCGGCCGAGGGCGAGGCGGTGCTGAGGCAGGGCTTCGATCTGGACGACCTGCGCGAGCGGCGGGCCAACTGGGGCGTGTTCCGCGACCGCAGGCCGGATGCCTGCACCCCCTTGCTGACATTGGACGGGGCGACCCCGGCCCTGTGAGTGCCGGACGGGTCAGATCGTCTCGACCGCGCCCTGATAGACCTCGACGATATGGCGGTCGGCGGCGCGGGTCAGGGCGGCGATCTCGCGGGCCTGGTCCTCGCTGAGGTGGCTGGGCGGCGCGGCCTCGATTGCCGAGAGCGCCGCCTCGCGCGCCGCATCGAGGGCGGTGCGGCGGCCCGACGCCTCGTAATCGTCGCGGCCCATGCGCTGGAAGACGCGCGGTATGAGCTGGTCGCGGCAGGCCGAGACGGTGTGATCGCTGTCGAGGAAATGGCCGCCCACCGGCACGCCCAGCATCTCGCCGAAATTCAGCGCCGCGTCGGAGATTTCGGGCGGGCGGGTGAAGCGACGCATCATCGCGCTCATCTCGTCGTCGAGCACCGCCTGCACCGGGCTGAACACCGTGGCGCATTCCAGCTGTCCCACCCCGCCCAGGATGTCGGCGCCGGCAAGCGCCACCGTCTGCATCAGGAAGGCCCGTTCGGCCATGCTCTGCCCGTCGGTATCGGGCGTGTCGGAGCCCGCGCCATAGGTATGCGCCATCAGGCCGAAGCCCTGCTTGACCAGCTGGATCGAGAGGCTGGCGGCCTGCATCGCCTCGACCGAGGATTGCAGCGCGCTGCCGGTGCGCATGTCGAGCGCGAACATCAGCGGCGTGGCGATCACCGGCAGGCCGGGCGAAAGCACATGCGCCATGGTCACCATCCCCACGATCTCGCCCGCCGCCACCGCCGCGATCCGCAGCAGGTAGTCCACGTTCTCCTTCTGGTAGGGCTGCATCCACACATGCTTGGTCGTGTGGGCGGTAATCCGGGCATAGGAATGGATGTCGGCGGTCACCTCGGGCACGCCATGCACGAAGGGATGGGCGATGAAGCCCATCTGGTCGAGCCTGTCGGCCACGGCGGCGATCTCGCCCACGGCGGTTAGGTCCATGTTGCGATAGCTAGCGTCGCGCGGATCGACATAGCCATGCGCGCCGGTGCCGGTGCGCAGGACGAAGCTGCCGTCGGCGCGGGGGATTTGAATGTCGCGGGCGCGGGTCTTGCCGCAGAGCCGCGCGGTCTTGGGCGTGGCGGCCAGCGCCTCCTCGACCATGGGTCGGGGAAAGCGCAGGCGCCCGGGCTCGGCCCCCTCGCGCGCGCCGGCGCGCAGGAGCGCGGCG
>DOIS01000018.1 GCA_003511785.1 Paracoccaceae bacterium | reverse complement strand
CCCGCACCCCCGCCGCCGCGCCGCCGGCGGCCAGGGCAAGGTCGATCTCGCTGTCGGTGGGGCGGGCGCGGCTGCGATAGCGGCTGGCGATATAGTCGCGCCAGGCGATGTCGGCGCGCACGAAATCGCGCAGCGTCTCCTCGGCGATGCCCTCCTGCGCCAGGCCTTGGAGGAACTGGTCCAGTTCGAGATCGGCGCGGGAGGCGAATTCCGCCATCGCCTCGCGCACGGCCTCCTCGGGCACCTCGACGTCGAAACTCTCGATAACCTGCTGCTTGAGCCGGTCGGCGATAAGTCCCTCGCGGGCCACCTCGACCGGGTCACCGGGAAAGCCCAGCAGTCGCAAGAACTCCTCGCGCTGGCGCAGCTCGTAGTGCGAGATCACGTCCTCGTTCACGGTGATCGCGGGCGAGAAGGGCGATTGCGCGTGTCCGGTCTCGGCGGTGAACATGGCAGCCAAGGCCAGGGCCACGCCCGTCGTCGCGGCCAGCAGTCGGGTCGGAAGCAGGGAAGTTACGAACATGAGCGCCTGTATCTGTCTGTGTCGCCAGCGACCGTGAAGCCGCGCAGCGCGATGGTAAACCCGAAAACCGTCGACGGCTCGACATTTGCCGACGAGGTATAGCGCCGGTCGAGCGAAAGATCGACCTCGACGCATTCGTTGCGCCAGATCACACCGATCCCGGCGTCGATCGGCTCCATGTCCGAGAACCCATAGCGCAGGTTGGCCCCGGCGGTCCAGTTCCGGTTGATTTGGTAATCGCCGTCGAACCAGATCTCGGAGAGCGCACGTGGGCGGTCCTCCTCCTGGTCGGGACCGAGCCAGAGATAGCTGGTGTCGAGCCGCACCCGGTCGCTGTGCCAGCGACCGCGCAGCTCGGCCTTGGAGAAGCTCAGCGCGTCGTCGAACAGGGTGCGCGCGATCACGCTCAGTCCGTAATCCGTCCTGACCTGGCCGGCCACAAGGATGTCGGAGGAGGTGCCGCCCAGGCCCGAACTGCGGGTGAAGCCCGGCTCGGCGTTGTCGCGGAAAACCTGTCCGATGGTGGCGGCGGCCTCCCAGCCCGTGCCGAAGCGGCTCCAGTTCAGCCCGTAGGCCAGCCGCGCGCCGTCCTCGCGCCGGTCGCGGGCGGGAAAGCGCGACAGCGCGAAGAGATTGCCCTGGTCGAACCCGGCAAAGCGGCTCTCGTCGCGCGGCACCGCGTCGCCGTCCACGTCCGACCAGGCCAACTGGACGATCGGCTCCAACCGGTGCACCGCGCCCGAGGCGGCGGCGCGGGCCAGGGGATAGCGCAGGGTCAGCGCGGCATGGGGCGTGACCCGGTCGGCGCGGGCGGGAAAGGCGCTGTCCTGCGCGGTGCGGAACCGGTCCACCGCCGCGCCCAGGTCCAGGTCCGCGCGCAGCCCGCCGCGTCCGATCCAGGAGCGCAGCCAGCGCGCCTCGGCGCTGGCGCGGCCGATGTCGCGGCCCACCCCGTCCTGAGACGAGCTGCGGTAATGCCCGTGCCCGATCAGCGCCAGCCGGACCTCGCCGCCCAGGGCGCGCGGGAACAGGCGATGCTCGTAGCGGATGTCGCCCACCACGGTGGGCAGGGTCGATTCCAGGTCGGTGTCGCGCAGCGAATCGTAATGGATCAGACTGGCCCCGAAGAACCGGTCGCGCCGGGTGCGGGTGATCGCCACCTCGCTTTCCAGCCGGTCGAGATTGTCCCAGCCGTAATCCAGCAGATAGGCATCGTCGGTCGTGGCCTCGATGTCGAAGCTCAGCTCATAGTCGCGGCCCAGCTCGAACATCCCCTCGCCGAAGATCATCCCGCGGGTTTCGCCCGGCAGCAGCTCGTCGCGGGTCAGCCCGCCCTCGAAGGCGATGGTCCCGCGCCGGAACGCCTGCCGGTAGCGCCAGTTCAGGGTGCGCGTCTCGGGCGAGATATAGGGTTCGACGGTCAGGTCGCGATGGTCGCCCAGGCGGAAGAAGTAGGGCACCTGTACCCCGGTGCCGAGCTGTGAGGTGGTGCGCACCGATGGGATCAGAAAGCCGGTGGCGCGTTCCAGCGTCGGGTCGGGCAGGCGCAGAGCGGGCAGGTAGAACACCGGCACGTCCATCACGCGCAGCTGCGCCTCCTCGAAATAGAGCTGGCGTTCGAGCTGGTCATGGACCACGCGCTTGGCGCGGATCTGCCATAGCGGCGGACGGCCCTCGCAGACATGGCAGGAGGTGACCGAGGACTTGTAGAGCTGGGTATAGCGCCCGCTGACCCGGCTGAGCTGGACCGCGGCCAGTTGCACCTGCTGGTCCAGCACCATGCGCGCCCCGGTGAGCAGCCCCTCGCGCAGGTCCTCGTCCATCTCGGCGGCGTCGGCCAGGATCGTGACCTGGCCGCCCTCGTCGATGCGGATCGGCCCCTCGACCGTCAGCCGTCCCTCGGCGCGGTCGAAGGTGATGCGCTGCGCGCGCAGCCGTGTCTCGCCCTGGAACGCCTCGACATTGCCCTCCGCCACAAGCTGCCGTTCGGCGCTGACGAAGACGCGGTCGGCCACCAGCATGGCCGGAGCCGGCGCCTCGGCGGTCTCGTCCGTGGGGGCGCCGGCCTGCTGGCCCGACACCGGCCCCGCCGTGCCCAGCGCGAGCCCTAGCGCCACAGCAGCCGCGCAGGCCCGCGCGCGATATGCGGCGCGCGCGCTCATCCGTCCTCGGCGTGCAACAAGAGGCCCGCGGTCAGCATGATCGCGGCCACCGGCGGCGCCCAGGCGGCGAGTGCCACCGGGATCTGCCCGTTCTCTCCCAGGATCTGGGAGAAGTTGCGGATGAAATACAGCCCGAAGCCCAGCAGCATCGCCATCAGCACCGCCACCCCGGTGCCGCCGAAGCGCGCGTGGCGCATGGTGAAGGCGGCGCCCACCAGCACCATCGCCACCAGGAAGAACGGTCGGGCCAGTTCGACCTGCAACCAGACCTCGTGCTTGCGCGTGGCGAACCCCGCCGCCGCAAGCTGCCGGATGGTGGCGGGCAGGTCATAGATCGAGATGCCCGAGGCCCGGCCCAGGCTGTCGCGGATGCGGTCCTGGGTAAGCGTGGTGGGCAGGTGCAGCTCGTCATGGGTGGCCGCGCTGGCCTCGGGGTTGAGCCCCGGCGTCAGCGGCCAGACCTTGGCGTTGGTCAGCACCCATTTGTCGGCGGCCAGTTGCGCGCTTTCGGCGCGGATGCGCCGCACCGGCCCGCCCGCTGGCGCATAGGACAGGATCGAGACGTCGAACAGCGTCACGGTGTCGGCGTCATAGCCGGTGGCGTGGATCACCGCCTGGCCGCGGTCGCTGCCCTGGCGCAGCCACAGCCCCTCGCCGGAGAGCGACAGCGCCGATGGTCCGCCGCCCGAGCGGTAGCTGTCGTAGAGCTGCTGGTAGCGGTTCGAGGTGGCCGCCACGATCGGGTTCAGCGTGCTGACCGCCAGCCCGCCGATCAGCAGCGCCACCAGCACCGGCGCGGCCAGCGCCCGGATGCCCGAGCGCCCCGTGGCCCGCGTCACCACCAGTTCCGACGACCGCGCCAGCCCGACGAAGAGCACCACGGTGGACAGGATCATCAGCAGGGGCAGGATCTCGCTGATCGCGGAGGGCGCGTTGAGCAGGGTCAGCCCGAAGATCTGCGCAAACCCGGCCTCGGTCGAATCGAACCGCCGCAACTGCTCGATCAGGTCGATCAGCAGGATCAGGGCCAGGAACACCGCCCCGATCAGCAGGAAGCTTTGCAGGAACCGCCGTGCGAAGTAGAGATCAAGCGTCATGCGGGCGCCTCCGCCCCCGGGTCGCGCCGGCGTCGCAGCAGCACCGACAGCGGCCGCCCGGCCACCGCCAGAAACAGCGCCGCCACCGCCAGGCCCAGCACCGTGGGCAGGTAGATCAGCGGCCAGAGCCGCGCGTTCTGGATCACCGGCTCCGAGACCACCCCGCGCAGCAGTTCCAGCAGGATCAGGATGACGAAGGCCAGGAAGGCCTGCCGCCACACTCCGAAGCGCGAGTATCCCCCCAAAAGCAGTGTCGAGAACCCCACCAGCGCCACCGCGATGCAGATCGTGGCGCGGGCGAAGCGCAGGTGCAGTTCCTCGGCCAGCTCGCCCGCGCTGTGGCCCTCGGTCGCGCGGATCGTGTCGGTCGCGGTCAGCAGTTCGAGCGTGGGAATGGCCCGGATATTGCGGCTTCGGGTCTCGTCGCGGCGGATCAGCGGGCTGATGTCATAGGAGAAATCGGCGAAGACCGTGGTCGAAAGCATCCGCGCCTCGCGGTCCATCCGCTCGGCCAGCCCGTCCACCATGATCAGGTTGACCTGCTCCCCGTCGCGCACCAGGAAGGCCCGCGCGGCGGTATAGGTGACGGGCTCGGCAGGGTCGCGCCGGTCCGACAGGAACACGTCCCGGAGCGTGCCGTCATTGTCGATCTGGCGGATATAGAAGGTGACGCCCGCCGTGGGGTGCAGGAACTCGCCCGCCGTCAGCAGGCGCGCGGTCACGTTGCGCGCCACCTCGGCCTCGCGCAGGGCAAGCTGGTTGATCGAGGCCGGAAGCAGGAAATGCGTGAGCACGCTCATCATCCCCGCCGTCACCAGCCCGAACCACAGCGCCGGGCGCGCCAGGCGCCAGGGGCTGGAGCCGGTGGCCTGCATCACCGTCAACTCGCTGTCGCCGTTCAGCCGGTTGGTCAGGTAGACCGCGGCGCCGAAGGCCGCGATGGGCACCACCATGCGGATGAGATTCGGCAGGGCAAGGGCCGAGAACTCCAGGAACACGAAGGCGGATTGCCCGTCCCCGATCAGCCGGTCGAACAGCACCACGGCGCGGTTGATCCAGAAGACCGCCACGAGCACGAGGGCGAAAAAGCCGAAGAACAGCAGATATTGCGACAGCACATATCTGTCGTAGCGCGACAACAGCGATCCCCCCGGAAACTGCTCTTTCCCTTGGCGGCAAGCCTAGAGCATTCGCGGGGCGGGGGAAACTGCAATCTTGGGCGCCGGGCTTGGCAAGGGGGTCGCCCGCGCTCTATGTCTTGGGCGAACCAAGCAAGGAGCGCCCAGATGAGCCACGTCACCCCGATCCGTTTCGCCCCGACCGACCTCGACGCCATGGCCGGGGCCGAGGGCCGCGTGGCGGTGCTGCTCACGCCCGAGGGCAAGATGGACCCGGCCGCGCGCCGCGCCAACCGGCTGACCCGCGGCGCGCTGGCCCGGCTGGCCGAGGCCGAGAGCTTCGCCAAGGCCGAGAGCGGCACGGTGATCTCGCTGGGCTGGCCCGCCGGCATGGCGGCCGAGGCGCTGGACGTGGTGGTGGTGGACCGCAAGGCGGATGCCGACGTGCTGCGCCGGGCGGGCGCGAAACTGGCGGCGTCGATGAACGGCAAGGCGCTGAGCCTCTTCGCCGGCAACCAGCGCCGGGCCGAGCGCCTGGCCGAGGGGATCGCGCTGCGCGCCTATGCGTTCGACGCGCACAAGACCGGCGACAAGGACGCGGGCGCCCCCGGCGCGGTCACGCTGATGCACAGCCGGCACGAAGAGATCGAGGCCGCCGCCGCGCCCTTGCTGGCGGTGGCCGAGGGCGTGCACATGACCCGCGACCTGGTCAACGAGCCCGCCAACGTGCTGACCACGACCGAGTTCGCCGCCCGGCTGGAGGCGATGCGCGAGCTGGGCCTCGAGGTCGAGGTGCTGGACGAGGACCAGCTGGCCGAGCTGGGCATGCGCACGCTGCTGAGCGTGGGGCAGGGCTCGGACAGCCCCTCGAAGGTGGTGGTGATGCAGTGGAAGGGCGGCGAGGCCGACGCCGCGCCGCTGGCGCTGGTCGGCAAGGGCGTGGTGTTCGACGCCGGCGGCATCTCGCTGAAACCCGCCGCCGGCATGGAGGACATGACCATGGACATGGGCGGCGCGGGTGTTGTCGCCGGCACCATGTGCGCGCTGGCCCGGCGCAAGGCCAAGGCCAACGTGGTGGGCCTCGTGGGGTTGGTCGAGAACATGCCTTCGGGCCGCGCCTCGCGCCCCGGCGACGTGGTGCGCTCGATGAAGGGAGACACGGTCGAGATCATCAACACCGACGCCGAGGGGCGGCTCGTGCTCTGCGACGTGATGTGGTACGCGCAGGAGCGGTTCAAGCCGGCCGGGATGGTCGATCTGGCGACGCTCACCGGGGCGATCATCATCGGGCTGGGCCATGAGAAGGCGGGCGTGTTCTCGAACGACGACGCCTTCTGCGGGGCCTTTCTCAAGGCCGCCGAGGCCACAGGCGAGGGCGCCTGGCGGATGCCGCTGGGCAAGGCCTATGACGACATGCTGAAATCGCGCATCGCGGACATGAAGAACGTGGGCGGCCGGCCCGCAGGCTCGATCACCGCGGCGCAGTTCCTGGCCCGGTTCGTCAAGGACGAGACCCCGTGGATTCACCTGGACATCGCCGGGGTGGCGCTGGTCAAGGAGGGCACGGAGCTTGCCCCCAAGGGGGCGACCGGCTGGGGCGTGCGTGCGCTGGACCGACTGGTGCGGCAGCGCTACGAGGCGGAGTGAGGCCCATCATGGGCGCGGCCTATTTCTATCACCTGACCCGCCGCCCGCTGGAGGCGACGCTGCCCATGCTGTTGGAGAAGGCGCGCGCGGCGGGCTGGCGGGTTGCGGTGCGCGGCACCGATGCCGAGCGGCTGGCCCGGCTCGACACCGCGCTCTGGACCGCGGGACCCGAGGACGGGTTCTTGCCGCACGGGCTGGCGGGCGGGCCGCATGACGCGGCGCAGCCGATCCTGCTGACCACGGCGCGCGAAGCGGCCAACGACCCCGCCTGCGTGATGAGCGTGGACGGGGCCGAGGTGGCACCGCAGGAGGTTGGGGCGCTGGAGCGGGTCTGCGTGCTGTTCGACGGCAATGACGGCGCGGCGCTGGAGCGCGCGCGGGCGCAGTGGAAGGCGCTGACCGGCGCGGGCTGCGCGGCGCAATACTGGTCCGAGGAGTCGGGGCGCTGGGAGAAGAAGGCGGAGCGCTGAGGCCGCCTCGCGCCGCAATCCGAAGGCGCGCCTGCGGCGCACGCCATCGTTGGTTGGGGGCTCTGCCCCCGTCCCCGTTCGGGGACTCCCCCGAAGTATTTTTTCGCAAGAGGAAGGGGGCAGGGTGCGCGCAGGTTCAGCGGCTCAGGATCAGCCCGTCATTGGTGATCTCGATCCGCTCCCAGCGGCGCAGATAGGTCATGCCCAGAAGCGAGTGGTCCATCTCGCCCTCGTTGACGAAGGCGCGCAGGTCGCGGTCGGTGACCGGGCCGAGCGCGATCTCGTCCAGCGTCACCGGGGCGGTGCGCACCATGCCGTTGGCGGTCATCGCCCTGCCGGTATAGGCGAGGGTATCGAGGTCGAGCCCGGCCCGCGTGGCGTCCTCGGCGGTCAGCACGATCTCGCTGGCGCCGGTATCGACCAGGAAACGCACTGGCGCGCCGTTGACCTGGAGCGTGGCGTAATAATGCCCGTCGGGCGCGCGCGGCAGGGTGATCTGGCCGGTCTCGGTATTGATCGACTGCATCGGGCGCACGGTCGAGCGAATGTCGTCCCAAAGCCCGATCACCGCGATCGTGCCCAGGAAGATGAAGCCCCAGGCGGCGGCCTGTTTCACCGTGCGGCCCAGAGATTGCCGGTTGGAGACGAAGAACCAGAAGGCCAGCACCGCGCCCAGCAGGACGAGATAGGCGAGGTTGCCGATTTCCCAGGATGTCATGCGCGTCTCCTCATGGGGCAGAGATAGGCGCATGGGGGCCTGCCGCCAAGGCCGGGGCGGGCGGGAATGCCCGCTGCACCGGCATCGGGTGTCGGGGGTTGCGCGCCGCGTCTGGCGGAGGGCTGGGTGGCGGGCGCCGCTTTGGGGTATTTTCGACCAGAAAGAAGCAGGGGCGGGCGCCATCCCGGGGTGCGGGGGCGGCGTTGTTTGGCGCCGGACGCAAAGGCGCAGGCGTCGCGCCCGGGTTTGCGCAGCGGCGCCGCCGTCGGGGCCGGTGGTGGTGGGCATGGCGCTGGGTGGGGCCCGCTCGGGGCAGGTGCAAGCCTTCCCGACTGTTCGGCGTCGCTCCGTAGGCGGCTCATGCGGGGCGGGACGCGGCCGCCGCGACGGGCACCCTGCGCCTTGGGACGGGCGTTCAGCCTTCGGCGCGTTCCAGTTTTTCCATGGCTTGCATCCACAGCGCCTCGGCGCGGTCCAGCCCCTCCATCACCTCGGCATATTTGCGCTGCCAGACCTCGATTTCGCCCTGGTCGCCCTTGTCGTAGAGCGCCGGGTCGGCCAGCTTGGCGGCCAGTTTCTCGCGCATCCCGGTGAGCTTTTCGACCCGAGCCTCGCTCTTGCGGGCCTCGGCGCGCAACGCCAGCAGCGCCTCGCGCGTGGGGCGCTTGGGCGCGGCTCTGGCCGGTTTGGCCTTCTCCGTCGGGGCCTCGCGCGCCAGCAGCATCTGGCGATAGCTGTCGAGGTCGTCCTCGAAAGCGCGCACGGTGCCGTCCGAGACCAGCCAGAGCCGGTCGGCAACCAGGCTCAGCAGGTGCATGTCGTGGCTCACCAGGATCACCGCGCCGGAATAGGCGGTCAGCGCCTCGACCAGCGCCTCGCGGCTCTCGATGTCGAGATGGTTGGTGGGCTCGTCGAGGATCAGCATATGCGGCGCGTCGATGGTGGCGATCAGCAGCGACAGCCGCGCCTTCTGCCCGCCCGACAGCTCGCCCACCACGGTTTCGGCCTGTGCCGCCCCCAGCCCGAAGCCGCCCAGCCGGGCGCGCAGTTTCGCCGGTGGCTCGGCCGGGCGCAGGCGGCGCAGGTGGTCGAGCGGGGTCTCGTCCACGCGCAGCTCGTCCACCTGGTGCTGGGCGAAATAGCCGACGCGCAGCTTGGCCGAGCGCGTCATCCTGCCCGCCATCAGCGGCAAGCGGTCGCTCAGCAGCTTGGCCAGGGTGGACTTGCCCTGGCCGTTGCGGCCCAGGAGCGCGATCCGGTCGTCCTGGTCGATGCGCAGGTTCAGGGATTTCAGCACCACGGTCTCGCCATAGCCGGTCACGCCGCCCTCGAGGTTGACGACGGGCGGCGACAGTTCCTCGGGCTCGGGGAAGGTGAAGGCGCGCAGCGCGGCCTCCTGCGGCGAGGTGATGGGCTGCATCTTCGCCAGCGCCTTGAGGCGGCTCTGCGCCTGGCGGGCCTTGTCGGCCTTGTAGCGAAACCGGTTCACGTAGGATTGCAGATGCGCGCGCCGCGCCTCCTGTTTCTTGGCCATGGCCTCGGCCTGGGCCAGTTTCTCGGCGCGTTGGCGGGCGAACTGGTCATAAGGGCCCTGGTAGAGCGTCAGCCGGCGGTCCTCGAGATGCAGGATCGCGCCCACCGCGCGGTTCAGCAGCCCCCGGTCGTGGGAGATGATGAGCACCGTGTGCGGATAGCGCGCAAGGTAGCTCTCCAGCCAGAGCGCGCCCTCGAGGTCGAGGTAGTTGGTGGGCTCGTCCAGCAGCAGCAGGTCGGGGATCGAGAACAGCACCGCCGCCAGCGCCACGCGCATCCGCCAGCCGCCCGAGAAATCGGCGCAGGGGCGCTGCTGCGCGGCGTCGTCGAAGCCCAGCCCCTTGAGGATCGCTGCGGCGCGGGCAGGCGCGCCCCAGGCGTCGATGTCGGCCAGCCGGGTCTGCACCTCGGCGATGCGGTGGGGATCGGTGGCGGTGTCGGCCTCGGCCAGGAGTGCCGCGCGCTCGGTATCGGCGGCCAGCACCGTGTCGATCAGCGACACCTCCGAGGCGGGCGCCTCCTGCGCCACGCCGCCGATGCGGGCGCGCGCGGGCAGGGCGATGAAGCCTCCCTCCAAGGCCAGCTCGCCCCGGATCAGGCGGAAGAGCGTGGTCTTGCCGGTGCCGTTGCGGCCCACCAGCCCGACCTTGTGGCCGGTGGGAATGGTGGCCGAGGCGCCCTCGAACAGGGGCCGACCGGCGATGGAAAAGGCGATGTCGTCGATGCGCAGCATGGGCGAGGACTGGGCCAGCCCCCGCCCGGTGTCAAGCGGTCACTGGCCCGTGTCAGCGGCCGGACCGGCGAAGGGATAGGCGGCATAGCTCAGCAGCGGCTGCTCGCCCTCGTAGGCGAAGGCGAAGACATGCACCTCCTCGCTGTGCAGCGTGGCGCGGCAGAAACGGTCCTCGGCCGCCATCTCTGCGGGGCACTCGGCGAGGTCGGCGTGCGGGAACGCGACTTCGAAGATCTCGTAGGTCAGCGTCAGCGGTTCGGCCTTCTTGGCGTCGGCCAAGGCCAAGCTGGCGGCGAAGGAAGCGCCGAGCGCGGCGATCATCGAGGCGGCGAGGCGGGTCGGGTTCATGGGATCTCTCCGTGATCTGAGTCGGGTGCTGGCTGTTTGGCTGACGCTATTTTGACAAAAACTATCGGGAAAGAAAACCCCCGAATTGCGGGGACGATTGCAGACCGCCCGGCTTGGCTCTTTTCACCGCGCGGACCCCATGCTATCGCAGCGCCCAATCGACACCGCCCCGCGCGCGCGGGGCCTTTCTTTGCAGGAGCACGAGACATGGCGCTGGAACGCACCTTTTCGATCATCAAACCCGATGCCACCCGCCGCAACCTGACCGGCGCGATCAACGCCAAGTTCGAGGAGGCCGGCCTGCGCATCGTCGCGCAGAAGCGCATCCACATGACCAAGGCGCAGGCCGGCAAGTTCTACGAAGTTCATGCCGAGCGTCCGTTCTATGACGAACTGTGCGAGTTCATGTCCTCGGCCCCGGTCGTCGTGCAGGTGCTGGAAGGCGAGAACGCGATTTCCAAGAACCGCGAGATCATGGGTGCCACCAACCCCGCCGACGCCGCTCCCGGCACCATCCGCGCCGAGTTCGCCGAGTCGGT
>DOIS01000131.1 GCA_003511785.1 Paracoccaceae bacterium | reverse complement strand
ACTTCTTCAGCAGCCTGCTAAGCCCTGTCCAGCGGCAAGACGGACCCCGCCGGGACCATTCCCGGCGGGTTTTTCATGCGCGGGTCAAATCTTCATCGAAGATTTGCCGGCAGAGTTTCGGAGAAACTCTGCGCCCGGCTCAGGGCGCGTAGCCCAGCGCCGCCTCCGCACCGGGGTCGAGCTGGGACCACATGAATGCCCGGTCGGCGGCGGATATTTCGCTGGGCGAGGCGGGACGGTCGGCCACGGCGGGGGCAAATTTCGACCCCAGCCGTTTGACCACCGGGCGGAAGGTCTCGCGCGGGGGCTGGCCCAGGCCGCGCAGCAGTGCTTCGGTCAGCGCGCGCGGGTCCTCTTGCGCGGCCTCGGCGCGCAGCAACGCCACGGTGGCGTCGCGGTTCAGCCAGCCCAGCAGATGCGCCAGCTTGGCCCGGCGCAGGGCGAAAAGGTTGGCGAAGCGCGCCCCGCTCACCGGGTCGCGGTCCTGCAAGAGCGGCTGGCCCGCGATCGCCTGCGCCCCGCCGAAATAGCGCGGCCGGTCGATCACCGTGTCCCACTCGGCGCGGATGAAATCGGAAAACGCCAATTGCTGCATCCGGGGCGGGGTGTGCCAGGGCTTGGCGAACATCGACAGCGCCCAGGCCTCGGGCGCGCGCACCGCGCAGATCACCGCCAGGTCCGGCGGTACCGCGAGGCATTGAACGAAACCGTGTTTCCAGCCCAGTTCCTCGCTGGGGGCGAGGTCGGAATTGCGCCCCAGCAGCCGCTTGACCAGATTGGTGCCCGACGAGCGTTCGCCCAGCACCTGATAGCGCGTCACCGGGGGCGCCCCCGCCGGGCGCAACACGACCAGGCCGGTTTTGGCGAAATCGGCGGGGATCGGCGGGGGCGGGTGCATCGGGAATCGCGCCTCATGGTGATCGGGCAACGCTGCGCGCAGCTTCCCGAAATTGCAGGATTCTCTTACAGGCTCGCATAGGCTAAGCATACCGCAAATCACTCACGCAGAGCAGGATATCCCCATGCAGACAGCGGCGGCCCTGACCATGGTGCGCGACGACGCCTTCTTCCTCAAGGCCTGGCTGCGCCATTACGGCGAGAGCCTGGGGCGCGAGAACTGCTATGTCGTCAATCACGGCCGCGGCGCCGAGGTGGCCGAGTTGGCCCATGGCTGCAACGTGATCGGCATCCCGGGCGATCCGCACAAGAATTTCGACATGAAACGTTGGCGGATGCTCAACAATTTCGTCGAGGGGCTGCGGTCCTATTACGATCATGTCATCGTGGGCGACGTGGACGAGTTGGTGGTGCTCGACCCCGAGGACGGGCGCGACCTGAAATCCTATCTCGCCAGCGTGCCCGCCAACCGGGTGCTGACGCCGCTGGGGTTGGAGGTGATCCACCGCATCGACGTCGAGACCGAGCCGGTGGTAGACCGCATCCTCGGCCCGCGCCGGCATGTGCGCCCGGCGCCGCATTATTCCAAGCCCTGCGTGATCTCGACCGGGACCAAGATCGCGCGGGGCGGGCATTTCACCAAGTATGACCGGCTGCGCACCCCCGCGCATCTCTACCTGATGCACCTGAAATTCTGCGATCTGCCGGCCTATTCCGAGGCGATGAACCGCCGCAACGCGGTGACCGAGGCGGTGGGCGCCAGCGTGTCGGAGGCCGCCATCGGGCGGCACTGGTTCGCGCAGAACCGGGGCGAGGACCGCGCGGTTTTCGAGCGGTTCGCCGAGTTGAAGATGCAGGAGGGGTTCGACCTCTCCCCGCTGCGCCAGCACATGCAGGACACCTGGCGGCCGCGCGGGGAGACCGGCTATTTCGAGTTCGACCGACCCGACTACGACACGCAATACGTCCTGCCCGAAAGGTTCTCGGGCTTGTTCTGAGACAGCGCCTACGGCTGCTCTGCCTCCGCGAGAAACCTGCGCAGCGTCGCGAGGGTCTTCCGGGGATAAAGCTCGGGAAAGAAATGCCCGCCGGGCATGGCCTCGGCGCGTACCCGGCCCAGGCGGTCGGTCCAGACCGCCTCCATGTCGAAGCTGTGCGCCATCACGCCGTCGGCGCCGTAGAGCACCAGCGCGGGGCAGTCCACGCGCCGGGCCCGGTCGGCCCCATCAGGCACAGCGTCGATCTCGTGCGCCGCGCGATAGTCGTTGCACATGCAAGCGATGGTCGCGGGATCGCGCCAGGCCCGCCGGTAAAGCGCCAGCGCCTCGGCGTCGAATGCCGCGAGCCCATCGCCCAGCCGGCCAGGCACCGCTCGAAGAAAGCGTCCGGGTCGGCCGCGATCAGCCGCTCGGGCAGCGGCGCGGGCTGGGCCAGGAAGAACCAGTGGTAATAGGCCGTGGCCAGCGGCGCGGTCAGCCGCTCCAGCACCTCGAGCGTCGGCGCGATGTCCATCAGCGTGAGGCTGCGCAGCGTCTCGGGCGCATCGAGCGCCAGCCGGTGGCCGACCCGCGCGCCCCGGTCGTGTCCCACCAGGTCGAAGCGGGCAAAGCCCAGATGCGCCATCAGCCGCAGTTGATCGCCCGCCATCTCGCGGAAACTCTGGGCCGCGACGCCATCCGGTTTGCCGCTTTCGCCATAGCCGCGCAGATCGGGCGCGATCACGGTGACGTCGCGCGCCAACCCCGGCGCGATCCCGCGCCACATGGCCCGGGTCTGCGGAAAGCCGTGCGGCAACAGAACGGGCGGGCCGTCGCCGCCCTGCGACCAGGCGATATGCTGACCCGCGAGTCGGGCGCTGTGATCGGTGAAGCCGGGAATGGCGGTCATGGGGAGCTCTTGCGCTTGGTCCTGCCCGGATGTTCTATCGCGGCGAGAGAGCCGGCGAAACCGCAAGGGGAGGGGAGAGGTGACGGAAGAACGGCACGCCCCCGCCCTGGGGATCGGGTTCATGTTGCTGGGGATGCTGTGCATCTCGCTCAACGATCTGACCATCAAACTGTTGTCGGGCGGCTATCCGTTGCACCAGATCGTGTTCACCCGCTCGGCGGTGGGGCTGCTGCTGACGCTGGGGATGCTGAAGATCGAGGGCGGCTGGACCTTGTTGCGCACCCGCCAGCCGGGGCTGCACGTGCTGCGCGCGCTGCTGGTGGTGTTCGCCAATTCCTGTTTCTACGCCGCGATCGTCGTGATGCCGCTGGCCACGGCGACCGCGCTCTATTTCGTGGCGCCGCTTTTCGTCACGCTGCTGTCGATCCCGGTGCTGGGCGAGGCGGTCGGCCCGCGCCGGGTTCTGGCGGTGGTGGCGGGTTTTGCGGGGGTGCTGGTGATGATGGCTCCGCAGATGGAGGGCGGTGCGGGTTGGGCCGCGCTGCTGCCGGTGCTGGCGGCGGCCGGGTATGCCGGCATGTCGGTGCTGACCCGCAAACTGGGCGCCTCCAGCCGCGTCTCGGCGCTGGCGGCCTATATCCAGGCCACGTTCGTGACGGTGGGCGCAGGGTTCTGGTTGGTGGCGGGTGACGGGCGCTTTGTCGGGCCAGAGACGCCGGAGAGCCTGCGGTTCCTGCTGCGTCCCTGGGTGTGGCCCTCAGCCGGCGATGCCTGGGTGATGCTGGGGCTCGGCGTGCTCTCGGCGCTGGTGGGCTATTCCATGAGCCAGGCCTACCGCCTGGCGCGCGCCTCGACCGTGGCGCCGTTCGAGTTCATGTTGCTGATCTATGCGCTGATCTGGGGCTGGGCGTTTCTCGGGGAATGGCCCGCGCCGCTGGTTTTCGCCGGGGCTGCGGTGATCCTGGCCGCCAACGGCTTCGTGTTCTGGCGTGAAAACCGGCAGGCGCGGCGGGCGACGGGGCTGGCGGCCCTGACGCGCCCCGCCCTGCGCCTTCGGCGTGACGCCGGGCAGGACGGGCCTCTGCCTCAGGTCAGTGCATGAAGCACCCGCGCCCAGCTGCGTGTGCCCTTGTGAAAACTCTCCATGTCGAATTTCTCGTTCGGGCTGTGGATCTGGTCGTCGTCCTTGCCGAAGCCGATCAGCATGGAATCGAGCCCGAGGATCTCCTTGAAGTACCCCGCGATGGGGATCGAGCCGCCGCAGCCGATATAGGCGGCCGGGTCGGGCCACTCCTCGCTGAGCGCCTGTCGAGCCTTCTCGAAAGCCGGGTCGTCGATCGCCATCTGCGAGGCGGGCGAGCCCTTCTCGGTGCGATAGACCACCGAAAAGCCGGGCGGCAGGCTGCTTTCCAAGTAGTGGCGGAACGCCTTGCGGATCGTGCCGGGGTCCTGCGTGCCCACCAGGCGGAAGCTGACCTTGGCGCTGGCCTGGCTGGGCAGCACGGTCTTGAACCCCGCGCCGGTATAGCCGCCCCAGATACCGTTCACGTCGCAGGTCGGGCGCGACCAGATCATTTCCAGCGGTGTGCGGTCCTGTTCGCCCGCCGGTTCGGACAGGCCCACGTCGCCCAGGAACCGCGCGTGGTCGAAGCCTAGCCCCTGCCATTGGCTCAGGATCCCGTCGGACAGCTCGGGCACGCCGTCGTAGAAGCCGGGCAGGGTGATGCGCCCGGTCTCGTCATGCAGCCCGGCGAGGATCTTCGTCAGCACCCGGATCGGGTTCATGGCGATGCCGCCATACATGCCCGAATGCAGATCGCGCGAGGGGCCGGTAATGGTGAAGTCCTCGCCCAGAAGCCCGCGCAGCATGGTGGTGATCGCGGGCACGCGACTGTCGAACATGCCGGTGTCGCAGATCAGCGCGATATCGGGGGCGGAGAGCTCCTCGCGGTTCTCCTCCATGAAGGGCACGAGGCTGGGCGAGCCGCTTTCCTCCTCGCCCTCCAGGAAGATGGTGAGGCGGCAGGGCAGGGTGCCGTGCACCTCCTTCCAGGCGCGCACCGCCTCGAGAAAGGTCATCAGCTGGCCCTTGTCGTCGGCGGCCCCCCGGCCGCGGATCACCTGGCCGGCCTCGGTCTCCTCGACAGCCGGGTCGAACGGGTCGCGGTCCCAGAGTTCCAGCGGATCGACCGGCTGCACGTCGTAATGGCCGTAGAACAGCAGGTGCGGGCTGTCGGGTGCGGGGCCGTCGGCATGGCCCACCACCATCGGGTGGCCCGGCGTGGACCGCTTGGCCGCGTCGATACCCAGCGGCTTGAGGTCCTCCACCAGCCAGTCGGCGGCGCGGTCGCATTCGGCCTTGTAGTCCGGGCCGGTCGAGATCGAGGGGATGCGCAGCAGGTCCAGCAGGCGCTCGGTCGCCTTGGGCAGGTCGTCGTCGATGCGGGACAGCACCTGGTCGAGGGACATGGGCGGGCTCCGTTCCTGTGAGATCGGCGCGACCGTATCAGCCGGCGCGGGCGTGTCCAGAGCGGCCCGCTCATCGGACCTGCCGGCCCTCTTCGCGAGAAGAGCCCGCACGGGCCCGACGCGCGGATGCGAAGGGTCGAGGGGGCCCGCCTTCGAGGGCCGAATCGTGGTGAGCCTGACAAAAAATGTCGGAAAACCCGAAGGATACAGGCGCGGCGAAATAACCCGGAATCCGGGGTATTTTCAGGATCAAGGCTGCGGCATCTCGCCCCCGGGTAAAGGTTGATCCAGTGGGGATGGACGACTATCCATTATCCATTCGTGAACGCGAATACGGCTTTCGGGCTGACGATCCGGGACCGGGCCCGGCATAAAGGAGGATACGGTGGACTATAGCGCGAAGCTCGATGCCGCCATTCAACGCCTGCACGACGAGGGCCGTTACCGCACGTTCATCGACATCGAACGCCGCCAGGGGCAGTTCCCGCGCGCGGTCTGGACCTGCCCGGACGGGTCCGAGAAGGAGATCACCGTCTGGTGTGGCAACGACTATCTCGGCATGGGGCAGAACCCCGAGGTGCTGGCCGCCATGCACGAGGCGCTGGACGCCACCGGCGCGGGCTCGGGCGGGACGCGCAACATCTCCGGCACCACCGTCTATCACAAGCGGCTCGAGGCCGAGCTGGCCGACCTGCACGGCAAGGAAGCGGCGCTGCTCTTCACCTCGGCCTATATCGCCAATGACGCGACGCTGAGCACCCTGCCCAAGCTGTTTCCGGGGCTCATCATCTATTCCGACGCGCTGAACCATGCCTCGATGATCGAGGGCGTGCGCCGCAACGGCGGCGCCAAGCGCATCTTCCGCCACAACGACGTGGCGCATCTGCGCGAACTGCTGGAGGCCGACGACCCCGAGGCGCCCAAGCTGATCGCCTTCGAATCGATCTATTCCATGGATGGCGATTTCGGCCCGATCGAGGAGATCTGCGACTTGGCCGACGAGTTCGGCGCGCTGACCTATATCGACGAAGTCCACGCGGTCGGCATGTATGGCCCGCGCGGGGCCGGCGTCTGCGAGCGTGACAACCTGATGCACCGGATCGACATCATCAACGGCACGCTGGCCAAGGCCTATGGCGTGATGGGCGGCTATATCGCCGCCTCGGCCAGGATGTGCGACGCGATCCGCTCCTATGCGCCGGGCTTCATCTTCACCACCTCGCTGCCGCCGGTGGTGGCGGCCGGCGCCGCGGCCTCGGTCGCCTATCTCAAGCGCACACCCGAGCTGCGCGAGCAGCACCAGATGCAGGCGAAGATTCTCAAGATGCGGCTCAAGGGGCTCGGCCTGCCGTTCATCGATCACGGCAGCCATATCGTGCCGGTGATCGTGGGCGACCCGGTGCACACCAAGAAACTCTCGGACATGCTGCTGGACCAGTTCGGCATCTACGTGCAGCCGATCAACTTCCCCACCGTGCCGCGCGGGACCGAGCGGCTGCGCTTCACTCCCTCGCCGGTGCACGGCCCGAAGGAAATCGACGGCTTGGTTCGCGCGATGGATGAATTGTGGAGCCACTGTGCGCTGAATCGCGCCGAACTCTCTGCTTAAACCACTGTTTCTGTGCATATCGCTTGCACTGTGATAGTGTTGTCGCAACAACAGGCGCGCATGAAGAATCGTCGGGGGCGATCTCGTGCGTAACCACGGATACGCGGCAGGGCAGATGGGGCAAGAGCGATGATCGGGCGCAGGGCCTTGCGCAACCAGACGGAAGAGGCCGTCGAAACCGTCAAGGGGTTCGACGATTTCGAGCTGAAGCTCGGCGACCTCATGCGGGGCGAGCGCGCCACCATGGGCAAGTCGCTGCTCGACGTCCAGCGTGAGTTGCGCATCAAGGCCAGCTATATCGCCGCCATCGAAAACTCCGATCCCACGGCCTTTGACACGCCAGGTTTCATCGCCGGGTACGTGCGCTCTTATGCGCGGTATCTCGGCATGGACCCCGACGAGGCCTTCTCTGCCTTCTGCACCGAGAGCGGGTTCACCGTCGCGCATGGCATGTCCAACCAGGCCTCGGTGGTCAAGAAATCCAAGCCCGAGGCCGCCGCGCCGCGCGCCGAACGCGATCCATTCGCGGCGCCGAACCTGCCCTTCAGCCCGGAAAGCGACGGGTTGCTCAGCCGGATCGAACCGCGCGCCATCGGCTCCAGCCTGGTCCTGCTCCTGCTGATCGGGGGGCTGGGCTATGGCGGGCTGTCGGTCCTGCGCGAGGTGCAGAAGGTGCGCGTGGCCCCGGTGGACCAGGCGCCGGTGGTGCTCTCGGATCTCGACCCGCTGAACGAGGCGACCCGAGGTGCCGAGGACCCGGTCGCCGGCGCCGCCCCCGCGCGTCCCAGTGCCGAGGCGTTGGACCGGCTCTATCGCCCGCAGGCGCTTGACGTGCCGGTCCTGGTCGCCCGCGACGCGCCGATTTCCACACTGGACCCGCGCAGCGGCGGCGCTTTCCGCGCGCCCGACTTGCCGCAGGTGCAGCAGTCGGGCGACGGCCTCAGCGACATCGACCGCGCCGTGCGCATGGCCCAGGGCGAACCGGCCCCCGGTATCGGCCCGCAACCCACCGCCCCGATTCCCCAGGTCATCGAGGAGGCCGCGCCGCAACTGCGCATGGTCGCCGTGCGGCCCAGCTGGGTGCGGGTGCGCGCCGCCGATGGCACGGTGATCTTCGAGGGGATCATGGAGAGCGGCCAGAGCTACGACATTCCCGCCACCGAGGAGCCGCCGACCCTGCTCGCGGGCGAATCGGGCGCGGTCTATTTCGCGCTGAATGGCCAGCATTACGGCCCTGTGGGCGACCGGGGCACCGTGACCAGCAACCTGCCGCTGAGCATCGCCGAAGTGACCGACCGCTATCAGGTGGCCGATCTGGAAGCCGACCAGGACCTGGCCCGCATGGTGGCCCAGGCACAGACCGCTTCCCCCGAGGGCGAGTAACGCGCGGGCGCATTGCAGCGCGCGGCCCGGCGCTCTATCTAACGCCGGAGCCCTGACGCAACCTGCAAGCCGAATGGTGAGGCCCCGTGACCCATAACCTCGTGCGCCCCTGGCGTAATATCGACCGCCGCAAGTCCCGGCAGATCATGGTGGGCAACGTGCCGGTGGGCGGCGACGCGCCGATTGCCGTGCAGACCATGACCAACACGCCGACCACGGATGTCGCCGCCACCGTGGCGCAGGTGCAGGCGGCGGCCGAGGCGGGCGCCGACATCGTGCGTGTCTCGGTCCCCGACGAGGCGTCGTCGCGCGCCCTGCGCGGGATCGTGCGCGAAAGCCCGGTGCCGATCGTGGCCGACATCCATTTCCACTACAAGCGCGGCATCGAGGCGGCCGAGGCGGGCGCGGCCTGCCTGCGCATCAACCCCGGCAACATCGGCAGCCCGGAGCGCGTGCGCGAGGTGATCGCCGCCGCCCGCGACCACGGCTGTTCCATCCGCATCGGGGTCAATGCGGGCAGCCTCGGGAAACACCTGCTGGAGAAATACGGCGAGCCCTGCCCGGAGGCGATGGTCGAGAGCGGTCTGGAACATATCCGCATCCTTCAGGACAACGATTTCCACGAATTCAAGATCAGCGTGAAGGCCAGCGACGTGTTCCTGTCCGCCGCCGCCTATCACGGCATCGCCGAGGCCACCGACGCCCCGATCCATCTGGGCATCACCGAGGCCGGCGGGCTCGTGTCGGGCACGATCAAGTCGGCGATCGGGCTGGGCAACCTGCTCTGGGCCGGGATCGGCGACACGATCCGCGTCTCGCTCTCCGCCGATCCGGTGGAAGAGGTCAAGGTCGGCTTCGAGATCCTCAAGTCGCTGGGCCTGCGGCACCGGGGGATCAATATCATTTCCTGCCCCTCCTGCGCGCGGCAGGGCTTCGACGTGATCAAGACCGTGGCCGAGTTGGAAACCCGGCTGGCCCATATTCACACGCCGATGAGCCTGTCGATCATCGGCTGCGTGGTGAATGGCCCGGGCGAAGCACTGATGACCGATCTGGGTTTCACCGGGGGCGGCGCGGGGTCGGGCATGGTCTATGTGGCGGGCAAGGCGAGCCACAAGATGTCGAACGCGCAGATGATCGACCATATCGTGGAACAGGTCGAAAAGCGCGCCGCCGAGATCGAGGCCGAGAAGGCGCAGGCGGCGGAGTAGGCGGGCGCCGGGCTCAGTGGCAGGCAGTTGGGGGCTCTGCTCCCGTCCCTGCGGGAAAGTGGGCTCCGCCCGTTCGCAGGCGAAACGCTCCCCCGGAGCGTTTCCGGAAAGCCTGCTCATCCCGCGGTGTTTTTCAACGAGAAGAAGCAGGGGACGCGGTGCGTTCAGCGGATGGCGCGCACCGCGGTCAGGGTCGGGCGCGCGCCACCCCGGGCGCGCGCCTTCGGGGATCAGTTCTCGGCGCGTTGGTGCGCGGCGATGATCTCCATCTGATCGGCCGGCAGATAACCGCGCAGAAGCTCGTCGCCGAGCACGAAGGTCGGCGTTCCGGTGATCTGAAGCCGCTGGGCCAGCGCGCGGGTGGCGGCGATCTCCTGGGTCACCTCGGGCGCGTCCATGCGGGCCAGGATCGCGTCGGCATCCAGGTCCAGCCCCTCGGCCAGGCGGCGCAGGACCACTTCGGAGGGATCGCCCTCCAGCTCCATCAGCGCGTCATGCACCTGGGCGTAGGCGTCGTCGCCGGCGACCTGCTTGGCGGCGATGGCGAAGCGCGACGAGGTCATCGACGCCTCGCCCAGGATCGGGAATTCCTTGACCACCAGGCGGATATTGCCGTCGCCTGCCAGGAGCTTGTCCACCTCGGCGCTGGCCCTGCGGCAATAGCCGCAACGGTAATCCATGAATTCGACCAGCGTGAGGTCGCCCTCGGGATTGCCGCCGACCCAAGAGAACCCGTCATCGAACAGCGCCTCGGCATTCTCGGCCACCAGCTGCTTGTCGGCCTGGGCGGCGGCCTCGGCCTGGCGCTGCTCCAGGAGGTTGACCGCCTCCATGATGACCTCGGGATTGTCCAGCAGATAGGCGCGCACCTCGGCGCGGAAGGCCGCGCGCTCGTCCTCGGTCATCTGCGTGAGATCGGCGGCGCCGGCCGGCCCGGTCAGCAGGCCGAGCGCCAGCGCGGCGGTAGCGGCAAGTCGTTTCATTCCATTTCCTTTGTGCATGTCGTTCGGGGGCAGAGATCATATCCGGCGGGCGCCGCCAAGCCCCGCAGCGGCCCCGCCGGGATCGGGACACCGCATTGACGCGGGCAGGGGAAGGCGCGCAAAAGGCATGGCGCGACAATGGGAGAAGCACATGCGAAACTCAACCCGATCCGAGGTCGATCCCTTCATCGTGATGGACGTGATGGAGGCCGCCCGCCGCGCCGAGGAGGCCGGGCGCCACATCATCCACATGGAGGTGGGCCAGCCCGGCACCGGCGCGCCGCGCGGCGCGACCCGGGCGCTGGCCCGCGCGATGGAAGAGGGGCCGCTGGGCTATACCGTGGCGCTGGGCCTGCCGGAACTGCGCGCGCGCATCGCGCGGCTTTACGGCGAATGGTATGACGTCGATCTCGACCCCGCCCGCGTGGTGATCACGCCGGGCTCGTCGGGCGGATTCATCCTGGCCTTTACCGCGCTTTTCGACACCGGCGACCGGGTCGGGATCGGCGCGCCCGGCTATCCCTCCTATCGCCAGATCCTGCGCGCACTGGACCTGGTGCCGGTGGACCTGCCCACCGCGCCCGAGCACCGCTTTCAGCCGGTGGCGACGGACCTCAAGGGCCTCGACCTCGCCGGGCTGATGGTGGCCTCGCCTGCCAATCCCACCGGCACCATGCTGGATCGCGCCGCCATGGGGGCGCTGATCGAGGCCGCGCAGGCGCAGGGCGCCGCCTTCATCAGCGACGAGATCTATCACGGCATCGAATACGAGAAGAAGGCCGTCACCGCCTTGGAACTGACCGATGAGGCCTATGTGCTGAACTCGTTTTCCAAGTATTTCTCGATGACGGGCTGGCGCGTGGGCTGGATGGTGGTGCCCGAGGACCACGTGCGCCGGGTCGAGCGGATCGCCCAGAACCTGTTCATCTGCGCGCCCCATGCCAGCCAGATCGCGGCGCTGGCGGCGATGGATTGCGAGGAAGAGTTGCAGGCCAACATGGATGTCTATCGCCGGAACCGCGCATTGATGCTGGAGGGGCTGCCCAGGGCGGGGTTCGACCGGATCGCTCCGCCGGACGGGGCGTTCTATGTCTATGCCGACGTCTCGCACCTGACCGAGGACAGCCGCGCCTTCGCCGCCGAGATCCTCGAGACCGCGGGCGTGGCCGTCACGCCGGGGTTGGATTTCGACCCGGTGCGCGGCGGCGGCACGCTGCGCTTCTCCTATGCGCGGGCGAGTGCGGACATCGAGGAGGGGTTGGCGCGGCTGGGCCGGTTCATGGCGGAGCGCTGAGGCCCCGGGAAACGAAGCGGCTTTTTGTCGACAGGCGGGGTGTGGCGGCCTGGGGTCAGGCCAACTCCCTCCGCCGGTCATCTGCCATGCCGCTCTCTTCCCTTCGTCCGCTTGTTGCCCTGCTCGCGCTCATGGTTCTGGCGGCCTGTGCGCGTCCGCCCGACCTGATTGGCGTGGACGATCCCGACCGGCCCGCGCTTTTGCAGACAGGGGCGGATCGCCAGACGATCTATATCGCCACCACCCGCGCGGCCTCCGAGGCCGACGGTGTCTTTTACTCCGGCATCCGCGCGCCCGATCTCGGCTATGCCTCGGTGGTGGTGACGATCCCGCCGGGCCACCAGCCCGGGGTGATCGAACGGGCGCGCGACCTGCCGCCCGATCCGCGCCGGCATTTCACCGTGGTCGAGCCCACGGTCTATGACACCGACGCCGTGTTCGTGGCTCAGTTGCGTCGCGCCCTGGCCCGCCGCGCCCCGCAGGACCGCACCATCCTGCTGTTCCTGCACGGCTACAACAACACCATGAGCGATGCAGTGCTCAGGACCGCGCAGTTCGTCGAGATGTCTACGATCTCAACAGCGTTCTGGTGGCCCGGCCGCAGCTGATCGACACCATGCATCTGCTTTCGCGGGCAAATGCCGCCACCTACGACATCTTCGCCCATTCCATGGGGGCGTTCCTGCTGATGGAGACCGCCGTGCAGGCGCGCGACCTGCCGCGTGGGCACATGTGGCTGCATCTGGCCAATGTGATGATGGCCGCGCCTGACATCGATATCGACCTCTTCCGCTCGCACCTGGCCCTGCTGGGAAGGGGGGCGAGGGGCTCTACGTCTTCGTGTCGCAGGACGATTCCGCCCTGCGCTTTTCGCAACGCATCGCCGGGGGCGTCACGCGGGTAGGACGGGCCGATGCCGAGGAACTGGCCGAGCTGGGCGTCAGCGTGATCGACCTGACCGAGGCGGAGGATTCCAGCTCGGGCAGCCATTCCAAATTCGCGGGCTCGCCCGAGATCGTCCAGCTGATCGGCAACGGGCTGCGGAACGGGCATTTCAGCGCGCCCTCCGGTCTGCCCACCTTCACCGAAGTGCTGGAAGGGGTGCCGGTGCTGCGGGTGCTGGCGCCGTGAAAGCGGTGCGGGGCGGTCAGGGCAGGGGAACGGGCACCCCCGCCCGGATCGCCGCGCTGAAATCGCCGGGTGCGGCGGCGCGGGCGCGATCGGTGAGGCGGCCCGCGGCGCGCAACTCGGCCAGCGGCAGGCGGTCGGCCAAGGCGCCGTGGTCATAGGCGTAATCCGGCAGATAGCCATTCGCCACCAGCCGCCAGTCGAAGGGCAGCCGGTCGCCCACCGCCGCCATCATCTTCAGCACCGTGGTGGTGCAATTGGTGAAGATCGAGTTGTAGAAGGCGGGCTGTGCGGCCAGCCGATTGGCATCGCGCAGGTATTCCTCGAGCAGCGCGCGCCGTCTCGGGCCGGGCGCGCAGGCGGAAGATCTGCACGTCCTCGCCCCGGTGCAGCGCGCGCAGGCCGACCACGTCGCGCTCCTCGGCGGCCACGATCGACAGGGTGTGTTCCTTGAAGAAATCCGCGATGGGCGAGAAAACCCCGTCCTTGCCGCGCCGCACCTCGACCGACCAGGCCAGGTAGCGCCCGTCGGCAAAGCCGAAGGACAGGATCATGTGCGCCAT
>DOIS01000149.1 GCA_003511785.1 Paracoccaceae bacterium | reverse complement strand
TGTGGCTGTTGAACGCGACAACCGAAAAGCAACGCAAGGGGATCGCGGACTATTTTTCGCCCTCGATCCCGATCAGCCGGGTGTCGGGCGGTGGCGATGGGGCTTTTGGCGGGGACAGCGTGTTCTCGCAAAAAGTCCTGCCGCAGAACGGCACGGGCGCAGAGCGCAACAAGCCGAGCACGGCGCGCCAGGCCCGAGGGGTCACGGGCGTGGATCGCACCGGTGCCGAGCGGGCCGAAACGGAGAAATTGCAACAGATCGAACGCGCCCTGACCGGCCGCAGCGGAGAAAGCATGGTCTCGGACGGGGTGCTGCGTCACATCGTGACGCGCGTGACCGACGAAGGGCTGATCATCGAGATCGCCGCCCGCGAGGGCGCCCCACTGTTCGAGCACGGGCGCGACCGCGCATTGCCGGTCCTGCGGGACATCCTGAGAACCGTCGCCAAGGTCACCAACAGGGTTGAGAACCCGCTGGCCATCGGGGCGCATGTTCCGGCCAACCCTCTGGTTCTCCGTGAAAACCCGGTCTGGAGCCTGTCGGCGGCCCGAGCTGGACGGGTGCGTGAATGGCTCGAGACGTCGGGCACGGATCCGGCCCGTATCCAGCGGGTCACGGGCTTTGCCGACCGCAAACCGGTGGCCCCCGAGCCAATGTCGCCCCGCAATGATCGTGTGGAGATCATCGTGCTGCGTGACGCTCTGCCGGCCCAGGGGCATAGGCATTAGGGGGATGTTAAAGCACCGCGCTGTATCTGTTGCATCGACTCACGACGATGCAGCAGAAAGGCGTGCCCATGACGATCTCCTCCTCGCTCAATGCCGGGATCTCCGGTCTGACCGCGAATGCCAGCCGATTGGCCTCGATCTCCGACAACATCGCGAATGCCTCGACCTATGGCTACAAGCGCGTGCAGACGGATTTCCACTCGATGGTGATCTCTTCGCGCGGCGGCACCTATTCTGCCGGAGGGACACGGGCCACCTCGCAACGACTGATCGACGAGCGAGGTCCGCTGGTCTCGACCTCGAACCCGACAGATCTGGCGGTGCGTGGCCGCGGCATGTTGCCGGTGGCGCGGCAGTCTGAGATCGCGTTGGGCAATGGGCAGTCCCAAATGCTGCTGACGACCACCGGCTCGTTTCGCACCGATGCGAACGGGTTTCTGACCTCGGAATCCGGTCTGGCCCTTCTGGGCTGGCCCGCGCTGGCGGATGGCACCGTCCCGTCCTATCCGCGCGACACCTCCGATGGGTTGGAGCCGGTGCAGATCAACGTGAACCAGTTTTCCGGCGAACCCACCACGCGGATGACGTTGGGCGTGAATCTGCCCGCGACCGAAACCGATGCCGTCAGCGATGGCGAGACGCAGGAACTCTCGGTCGAGTACTATGACAATCTGGGCACGTCCGAGAGCATCCGGATCGAGTTCGTGCCGACCGTTCCGGAATCGGGGTCGTCGAACGAATGGACAATGGTGATGCGGGACACCGCCCAGGAAGGTGCTGTCATCGGCGAATACACCTTGGCCTTTGACGACAGCCGGTCATTGGGCGGGACGCTTGAGTCTGTGACCGCCGTCACCGGAGGGCCGTACGATCCGGCAACCGGAACGATGATCGTGGACGTGGCGGGCGGACCGATCGAAATCAATATCGGAAATATCGGTGAAAGCGACGGCATCACGCAGCTGTCCGACCGGTTCGCGCCTGTTTCGATCTCCAAGGACGGATCGCCCGTGGGCAACATGACCAGCGTCGAGGTCGATGCCAACGGATACGTTCATGCCTATTTCGACACGGGCCTGACCCGCACGATCTACAAGGTGCCGCTGGTCGATCTTCCCAATCCCAACGGCATGGTGGCCCTGGATCAGCAGACCTACATGCCGTCGCCAGACAGCGGTACCTATTTCCTATGGGACGCCGGTGAGGGCCCGACCGGCGATATCGTTTCCTATGCGCGCGAGGAGTCCGCCACGGACGTGGCCAGCGAATTGACCAGCATGATCCAGACGCAGCGATCCTACTCCTCGAATGCCAAGGTCATCCAGACCGTCGACGAGATGCTTCAGGAAACGACCAACATCAAGCGCTGAGGCGCCTGAACTGAAGGGAAAGGGCCCGAGATGAGTATCAGCACAGCTCTCAACACCGCCATGAGCGGGCTTACAGCCGCCAGCCGGGCCTCTGAAATCGTTTCGGGAAACATCGCCAACGCGATGACCGAAGGCTACGCGCGCCGAACGCTTGACCTGGCGACCCAGACCTGGACCGGTCCCGGAGTGCGCGTGGTCGGTGTGACACGCCACGTGGACCCGGTGCTGGTGTCGGATCGTCGCGGCGCCGATGCCGGCGCTGCGGCAGAAGGCACGACAGCCGCCTTTCTGTCCCGGGTGGAGAGTCTGATCGGAACGCCTGGCGACGGCGACTCGCTGGGGGATCACTTCAATCGCTTTGAAGGGAGCCTGATCAAAGCAGCCTCTCGACCGGATTCGGAGCAGCGTCTCGATAGCGTGGCGCAGGACGCCGCGGCCTATGCCGCGAAGCTGAACAGCGCGTCGACGGGCATCCAGCAGCTGCGGCAACAAGCCGATAGCGAAATCGCGACCGAGGTGCGCCGCTTGAACCGCGCCTTGGACAACGTACGGGATCTCAATGTTCAGATCGCCGCGCGTCATGCATCAGGTGCCGACAGGGCGACCCTTCTGGATCAGCGGCAACAGGCGGTCGACACAATCAACACGCTGATTCCCGTCCGTGAGCTTCAGCGGGAGCATGGGCAAGTCGCGCTGATGACGCAAAGCGGAGAGATGTTGATCGACGGCCCTCCAAAAATCTTCGATTTCGTTCGAACGGCAACGGTCACGCCGTATCAAACCGTCGAAGCCGGGCAGCTTTCGGCGCTTGAGACCAATGGTCGGCCGCTTTCACCAGAGAGGTTGGATGGTGGCCGGCTTGCAGCCTTGTTTGATATCCGCGACGATCTCGGGGTCGGTTATCAGACCCAGTTGGACGCCGCTGCCGCCGACCTGATTCAGCGCTTCGAGGCCGTGTCGCAGGACGGGACCCGAAGCCCCGGTGATCCCGGGTTGTTCACGGATGCGGGAAACCGCTTTGATGCGACTGAGCTGACCGGTCTCGCCGCACGTATCGCACTTAACGAGTCGGCCGATCCTGCCATGGGAGGAGAGAGCTGGCGCCTGCGTGATGGCCTCGGCGCTGCCGTTTCTGGACCAGAAGGAAACGCCACCCTGTTGAATGCCCTGCGGCAGGCCTTGGACGACCCGCCTCCCGGTGGCACGAAAAGTGCGGCAGGCGTCGCTTCAGAGCTGATGTCGCGTGCCGGGAGAGATCACGCCGAGGCTGAGGAGCGCATGACGCTGGCCACGTTCCGAAAAACCGAGTTGAAATCCGCCGAAGCGGCGTTGGGCGTGGATACCGATGCAGAGTTGCAGAACCTGATGACCGTCGAACGCGCCTATGCGGCCAATGCACGCGTCATTCAGACAGTGGATGAAATGATGGACCTCCTGTTGGGACTCTGAGCCATGACCTTGACTTCGATCGGTGACCTGAGTCACGCGCTTATGATCCGCAGCCGCTCCGCGACGTTGAAACAGCAGGTCTCCCGCCTGACGCAGGAACTCGCCAAGGGTGAAACCCTCGATCTGGCGAAAACCTTGGGTGGAGACTACGGCTACCTGTCGGAGATCGAGCGCGGCCTGTCACGGTTGCAAAGCCAGACGCTGGCAACGACGGAGGCCGCGATTTTCTTCGAGGCGGCTCAAGACAGCCTCGAATTGGTCCGCGCAACGGCAGGTGAGCTTGGGTCTGCCTTGCTGTCAACGGCGTCGACGCTTACCCCCGACCGCGTTATCGGTTTCTCCCAGAGAGCGCGGCAAGACCTCGGTAGCGTGATCGCGGCTCTGAACGCCAGCAGCGGTGGGCGCCATGTCTTCTCGGGTGTCGCCACCGGCGCGGCGCCTTTGCCCGCACCGGAAACCGTCCTGGAGGAGCTGCGTACCGAACTGACGGGCTATTCCACGAGTGCGGAGATATTTGCGGCGGCGGATGCCTGGTTCGAAGACCCTGCGGGTTTCGGGGTGATCTATCAGGGCGCTGATGCAGATCTGGCGCCATTTGAAATCGGCGACGGTGACCAAGTCGAGTTCGGGCTTCGTGCAGACGATCGGGCCCTAAGATCGACGATTCGCGATGCGGCCCTTGCGGCATTGGTCGCAGATACCGACCTCGGCCTTGGGGTCGAGACCCAGAAAGAGATCCTCGAGTCGCTCGCGAACCGCTTCTTGCAAGGACAGTCGGAACTCCTCGCCCTCCAATCCGACCTGGGTCATTCCGAGGAACGTCTAGAGTCCGCGCGGGTCCGCGACGACGCTGCGAAGTTCGGGTTGAGCGAAGCCCGCAATGCCCTGATTTCGGCAGACCCGTTCGAAACCGCGACCCGTCTGGAAGAGGCGCAAAGCCAATTAGAAGCGCTTTACGCGGTTACAGTGCGCAGTTCACGCCTGTCCCTGATGAGCTTCATGTCATGATCCGACTTCTCGTTTTCCTCCTCGTTTTTCCGGTCATGGCCGGCGCCGCTGGGGTCCGCTTGAAGGATCTCGTGGAGTTCGACGGGGTGCGTGGAAACGATTTGCTGGGGTATGGCCTTGTCGTCGGTCTGAACGGCACAGGGGATGGCATGCGAAATGCGCCGTTCACCGAAGAGATGATGTCCAACATCCTCGAGCGGTTGGGGGTGAACGTCACGGGCGAGGACTTCCGTCCCAAAAACGTGGCGGCCGTTCTCGTCACCGCGACCTTGCCGGCATTTGCGCGGGTCGGGAGCCAGATCGACGTGACCGTTTCGGCGATTGGGGACTCCGACAGCCTTCTGGGGGGTACACTGATCATGACGCCCCTGAATGCTGCGGACGGTCAGATCTATGCCGTGGCCCAAGGGCCGATCATCCAGCACCACCTCGCGGGTCACGCCGTTCAGCGTCAGATCGCCGGTGATGCGCGCGGTGTCCTCGCCCGTGACCTCGATCGCGGTCGAGGTGAAGCTCACCATCTCGTCCTCGCCCGCGCCGAAGAAATCGTCGGACATGAAATGCTCGAACCGCTTTTCCCAGCCGGGGAACATCGAGCGCACCGGGAAGGACACGGTGACCGTGGAATTCGCCGGGTCCTCCTGGTCGAACAGGATCTCGCCGTCGAAGCCCGAGAACAGCCCCCATGTGGTGGAATAGCCCAGGTGGTCATAGCTGAACAGGACCTGGCTGTGGCTGGCGTGGAGCACGTAATTTCTCGGGCGCGGCCAGGGCGGTGGCGGCGGTGGCGGCAAGAGCCAGGCCGGCGGACAGGATCAGGGCTTTCATGGCAGAATGTTCTCCTTTGCTGGATGACGTTATCCATTCAGGAGAGTAGCGCAGCGGGGCGCGCAGCCAAACCGGCAGCGGCCCCACAGGTGCTGTTCATCGGCGAACACCCGCCACGCCCGCGCGGCGGGTCGACGGATCAGGCCTTGATCCGCACCAGCCCGCTCAACTGCATCCGCAGCGCCTGGCGCGTGTCGGCGTCGCGCAGCGGCAGGCGCATCAGGATCGAGCCGTCCACGTCCCACAGCTCGACCGAGCGGGAGGTGATATGCGCCGCGCCGAGGCTGTCATAGCTGCGCCGCAGGATGGTTTCCGGCCGACCCTTTTCGTTGAGCTGGAGAATGCGCATCTCGCGCCGGATCGGGTCGAAATAGACCATCGGCTGGGCGTCGGCATGGTTGCGCATGAGCAGCGCCAGCCCGCAGAGGAAGAAGAACAGCGCCGCGCCGAACTTCATCAACAGCATGTCCGGCCCCGCCACCGAGCCCGGCAACAGGAACAGGGCCGGCGCGGCCAGGATCAGCGCGGTGCCCGCGATGCGGAACACGGTGTGCAACAGCGCCTTGTTGCCCTCGAAGGTCAGACGGATCGGCAGACGCGTCTCGATCTCGGGCAGGCCGGGCAGCCTCGTGCCGGACGTCTCGGTGAAAAAGGTCATGTCGCTCTGTCCCACGGCTTTCGCCCTTGTTGGTGTCGGGGTCTGGTAACGCCTCTTTACATACTGGTTAACAATCCGCCCGAATTGCGGCAGGTCCGGGGAAATTGGCGGGCAAGTGGTTAACGCCCGCCTGTCCTGCGCAAATACCGCGGGGGCAGGCCGCAGGCCGTGGGGCAGCGCCCCCGACCGGCGCGTGCGCGCCGGGGGTTGCCCATGGCGCCCAGCCGTGTATACGGGACCATCCTTCCGCACCCCGCATGACCCGCGCATCCCTCGTGACCGGCCGGCGGAAGGACCAGGGCCCGGTCTTTGAAATGCGCCTCGACAGAAACAGGAGTGAACATGCCGCTTTACGAGCATGTAATGATCGCGCGTCAGGACCTGTCCAACACGCAAGCCGAAGGCCTCATCGAACATTTCGGCGCCATCCTGTCCGACAACGGCGGCACGCTGGTCGATCAGGAATACTGGGGCGTCAAGACGATGGCCTACAAGATCAACAAGAACCGCAAGGGGCATTACGTCTTCCTGCGCACCGATGCACCGGCCTCGGCCGTGCAGGAGATGGAGCGCCTGATGCGGCTGCATGACGACGTGATGCGCGTCCTCACCATCAAGGTGGACGAGCATGCCGAGGGCCCCTCGGTCCAGATGCAGAAGCGCGGCGAACGCGACGGCCGTCGCGAGCGCCGTTGATCCAGAGCTTGAGGAAAGGAGCCTAACCCATGGCCGCAAAACCGTTTTTCCGCCGCCGCAAGGTCTGCCCCTTCTCGGGCGACAACGCACCCAAGATCGACTACAAGGACACCCGCCTGCTGCAACGCTATATCAGCGAACGCGGCAAGATCGTGCCCTCGCGCATCACCGCCGTCTCGGCCAAGAAGCAGCGTGAGCTGGCCCGCGCCATCAAGCGCGCCCGCTTCCTCGCCCTGCTGCCCTACGTCGTGAAGTAAGGAGAGAGCCATGCAAGTCATTCTTCTGGAACGCGTGGCCAAGCTGGGCCAGATGGGCGACGTCGTCGACGTCAAGCCCGGCTTCGCGCGCAACTACCTGCTGCTTCAGAAAAAGGCGCTGGTCGCCTCGAAGGAGAACATCGCCGCCTTCGAGAGCCAGAAGGCCCAGCTCGAAGCGCAGAACCTGGAAACCCGCAAGGAAGCCGAGGCCCTGGCCGAGAAGCTGGACGGCCAGCGGTTCGTCGTGATTCGCCAGGCCTCCGACGGCGGCAACCTCTACGGCTCGGTTTCGACCCGCGACGTGGCCAACGTGGCCGCCGACGAGGGCTTTACCATCGACCGCAAGCAGGTCATCATCCGGCAGCCGATCAAGGTGCTGGGCCTGCACGAGGTCAAGGTGCACCTGCACCCCGAGGTGATGGTGACGATCACGCTCAACGTGGCGCGCTCGCCCGAAGAGGCCGAGTTGCAGGAATCGGGCAAGTCGATCCAGGAACTGGCCGCCGAGGAAGAAGCAGCCGCCGATTACGAGATCGCGGAACTGTTCGACGACATCGGCTCGGCCGCGGCCGACGACCGGGACTTGGCCGAAACCGTCGAGGAGGTCGTGGAGACCGAAGAAGACGGCGAGGACAGCACCCCCGCCTCGTGAGCCGCGCCCGGGCCATGGGCCCGGGGACCGACAGGCAAGAGACACGGCGCGCCCCACCGGCGCGCCGTTTTTCGTGATGCGCAGGCCCGCCAATTTCCCTTGTCCGCCGCCGTCGATGGCGTACCGTTCCGATCGGGCCCGATGGTCCGGGCCAGATTTGATCCGAGGATTTTTTCATGCGCCTGTTTTCCGCCGCCCTGCTCGCGGCCGCGTTCGCCGCGCCCGCGGCCCATCCCTGCACCCGCATCCTGCACGAGACCGGCCAGGACGATTTCCTCGTCGGGCGCAGCATGGACTGGAGCGAGGACACCCGAACCGATCTCTGGGTCTTTCCGCGCGGCATGGCACGGGACGGCGGCACATCCGAGAACCCGGAGCAATGGACCTCGCGCTATGGCTCGGTGGTGGCCTCGATCTACGACATTGCCAGCGTGGACGGCATGAACGAGGCGGGGCTGGTGGCCAATGCGCTCTACCTGGCCGAGGCCGATTACGGCACAGAGGCGCGCGCCGGGCAGCCGGGGATGCTGATAGGGGCCTGGCTGCAATACGTGCTCGACAATTTCTCCACCGTGGAGGAGGCGGTAGCGGCGATGGAGGCGGACGACCTGCGCGTTGTGGCCCCGCGCCTGCCCAACGGCAAGGCCGCGACCGGGCATGTCTCGATCTCCGACCCTGGCGGGGACAGCGCGATCTTCGAATATGCCGACGGCAAGCTGGTGATTCACCACTCCCCCGACTACCGGGTCATGACCAACTCTCCCACCTATGACAGGCAACTGGCGATCATGGGTTACTGGTCCGAGATCGGCGGCTTCACCATGCTGCCCGGGACCAACCGCGCCGCCGACCGCTTCGCCCGCGCGGCCTTCTACAACAGCGCCGTGCCGACCTTCGAAGATCACCAAACGGCGGTGGCCGCGGTCCTGTCGATGGTGCGCGCGGTCAGCGTGCCCTACGGGCTGGCCGATCCGGAGCGGCCGGACCTCTCCTCGACCCAGTGGCGCGTTCTGGCCGACAAGACGAACCGGCGATATTTCTTCGACTCGGCGCTCTCGCCCAGCCTGTTCTGGGTGGACATGGACCGGCTCGATTTCGCCGAGGACGCCCCGGTGATGAAACTGAAGTTGAACGAAGGGGCGATCCTGGCTGGCGAAAGCTCGGCCGCCTTCGTCGAGGCCGCACCGTTCGATTGGGTCGCGGCCGGGTCCGAGTGAGCCCCGCGCCCGGCCGTTGGGCGGAACCCCGCCCAGCCGGGCCGACTGTGACATCACGGGGCTTGGCCGGGCGCGTGAAACCGTCCTACCGTGGCGCCAGTCGTCACAACGAGGCCCCCGCAGATGCAGTATTCCCGGCGCATGATCCTGGCCTCGCTGGCCGCTCTCCCCGTTCTGTCGGCCTGCGGCACGCGCGAGCGCCGCTCGGACCGGAACCTGATGCGGCACGAGCCGCCGCTCTATCCCAACGAGACGCCCGAGCTGCGCCGTCTCATCAACAAATGGGCCGACCACTACGAGGTTCCGCGCCCGCTGGTCCACAAGGTGGTGATCCGCGAAAGCACCCACCGCCCCTGGGCGCGCAACGGGCCCTATTACGGGCTGATGCAGATCCTGCCGGCCACCGCGCGCTCGATGGGCTATCGCGGCACGCCCGAGGGATTGCTCGACGCCGACACCAACCTGCAATTCGCGGTGAAATACCTGCGCGGCGCCTGGCTCCTGTCCTATGACGATTACGACACGGCGGTGAGCTGGTACGCGCGCGGCTATTACTACGAGGCCAAGCGCCGCGGCATGTTGGTCGAGACCGGGCTGCGGACCTGACCGGGGGCCAAGAGGTTTCGAAACCTCTTGGTCCAAATTCTGTCAGAATTTGCCCCGGCCGCCGGACCCGGATGCGCCGGCCTTTGAATCAGGTCGGCTGCGCGCCCGCGCTGGGGGCCGGGTCATCCACTGCCGAGAGCGCCTTCCAGATCAATGCGCCCAGGCCCGCGCCGACCAGCGGGGCGGCCCAGAACAGCCAGAGCTGCGCCAGCGCCGGACCGTCGGCGAAGAACGCCACCCCGGTCGAACGCGCCGGGTTCACCGAGGTGTTGGTGATCGGGATCGGCAGCAGGTGAATCAGGGTCAGCGCCAGCCCGATGGCGATCGGCGCGAAGCCCGCCGGCGCCGCCTTCGAGGTCGCGCCCAGGATGATGATCACGAAGAACGCGGTGAGCACGATCTCGGCCACCAGCCCCGCGGTCATCGAGTAGCCCCCGGGCGAAGCCACGCCATAGCCGTTCGAGGCGAAGCCGCCCAGCGACGGCGCCCCGGCCGCGCCGGTGGCGATGATGTAGAGCACCGCGGCCGCGGCCGTGGCGCCCCCCACCTGCGCCACCCAGTAGGGCACCATCTCGCCCGGAGGGTTGACGCCCGCCCAGCACCAGCCCGAGCGTCACCGCCGGGTTGAAATGCGCCCCCGAGATATGGCCCACCGCGTAGGCCATGGTCAGCACGCTGAGCCCGAAGGCCACGCTCACCCCGACCCAGCCGATGCCGACCTCGGGCACGCCTGCCGCCAGCACCGCCGCGCCGCAGCCGCCCAGCACCAGCCAGAACGTGCCCAGGAATTCCGCCAGAAGTTTCTTGCCCATCCACCCTCTCCCTTGTTGGACGGGTGAAGTTTACCACGACTTGCGGTTTGCCCTGCCAGGTTTTCCGGCGCCGCCCGAGCGGCCGGCAGGGGTCAAGACTTTCCGCGAAAGTCTTGACGAATTTTTCGGGGAAAAATTCGACCCGGTCAGCCGGGGTCGCCGAACCCCGCCCCCTCGGGCAAGGGCGCCATGCGGACCAGGCGCGAGTCGGCCACGCCCGCCTGCCGGTGGGCCATGGCCTCGCGGTATTCCGGGTCTTTCAGCATCGACGCAAACGCCTCGGCCGAGGGGTATTCGGCGATGAAACACAGGTCCCAGTCCTCGCCCGTCCCGGGGCCGATCAGCATCTGTTCCATCTCCCCGCGCCAGACGATGCGCCCGCCCACGCGCGCCAGCACCGGCGCGCTGAGATCGCCATAGGCGGCATAGGCCTCGGCCCCGCTGGCCGCGCGCCCATCCTCGTATTCCGCCCGGTCGCGCAGCCGCACCAGGTTGAGCATGTGCACCGGGCCCGGCCGGTCATTGGCGCGAAAGGCGGCAAAGGCCTCGCAGGTGAAAGACGTATGGGTCATGTCCCCTCCCTTTTCCTGTCCGGCCCAGAAAACCAGCCCGGGTGCGACCTGTCGAGACCGCGCGGCCGGGCACGAAAAAACCGCCGCCGGAGGCCCGGCGGCGGTTTGAAAACTGCGGCGGTAAAGGTCGCGGCTCAGGCGGCGTCGCCCTCGTCCTCTTCCATCGCCTCGACGGCCTTTTGCAGCTCTTCCTTGGAGACCTCTTTCTCCTCGACCTGGGCCAGCTCGAAGACGTAATCGACGACCTTGTCCTCGAAGATCGGCGCGCGCAGCTGCTGCTGCATCTGCTGGTTCTGCTGCACGAACTCGAAGAACTGGCGCTCCAGGCCGGGATACTGGCGCGCCTGGGCCATGATCGCCTGGCTCATCTCGGCGTCGGTCACCTCGACCTCGGCCTTCTGGCCCAGCTCGGCCAGCAGCAGGCCCAGCCGCACACGGCGCTCGGCCAGCTTGGTGTGCTCTTCGGTCGGCTCGATCTCGGGATGGTCGTGGCCCTGCACCTCGGGATTCTCGTCATGCCAGAGCTGATGCGCAATCTGCTTGGCCTCGGCCTCGACCAGGCTGGGCGGCAGCTCGAAGCTGACCTTCTCGTCCAGCGCGTCGAGCAGGGCGCGCTTCATCACGGCACGCGCGGCGCCCCCATACTCGGCCTCCAGGCGCTCGCGGATCTGGCCCTTGAGCGCGTCGAGATCCTCGGCACCGAATTTCTTGGCCATGTCGTCGTTGATCTCGGCCGCCTTGGGGGCCTTGACCGCCTTCACGGTGGTCGAGAACACGGCCTCCTTGCCCTTGAGATGCTCGGCGCCGTAATCGTCGGGGAAGTTGACGGTCACGTCCTTTTCCTCGCCCGCCTTGACGCCGGTCAGCTGATCCTCGAAACCGGGAATGAAGCTGTTCGAGCCCAGCACCAGCGGGTAATCCTCGGCAGACCCGCCCTCGAAGGCCTCGCCGTTGATCTTGCCCACGAAGTCGATCACCACCTGATCGCCGTCCTGCGCGGCGGCGCCTTCCTCGCGGTCGTCGAACTCCTGCGCGCTCTCGGCCAGGCTGGCCAGCGCCTCGTCAACGGCGGCCTCATCGGCCTTGACCACCATCTTTTCCAGGTTGATCGACTTCAGGTCCACCTCGGGGATCTCGGGCAGCTTCTCATAGGACATCTCGACCTCGATGTCGTCGCCCTCTTTCCAGTCCTCGTTGGTCATCTTGACCTCGGGCTGGAGCGCGGGGCGGTCGCCGCTGTCCTCGAAATGCTTGGACATGGCGCCGTCGATGGTCTCCTGCATGGCCTCGCCCAGCAGGCGCTGGCCGAACTGCTTCTTCAGGAGCGCCAGCGGCACCTTGCCCTTGCGGAACCCCTTCATCTCGACCTCGGGCTGCGCCTCGGTCAGCTTTTCCATGACCTTGTCGTCCAGCTCGCCGGCGGTGACGGTGATGGAAAAGGCGCGTTTCAAGCCTTCGTTCTGCGTCTCGGTGACCTGCATTCGGTAATTCCCCATAAGGTTCGGGCGCACCCGCGGCGCGCGCTGGCAAATTTGCCGCCTTCTATTGGCCCGGGCCGGGCTGTGCAAGGGGGTATCCGGCGCCCTCGCGCAGCAGGGCACCAGGACCCGCGCGGCTCAGAATTTCCAGCGCGCGCCGATCAGCACCGAGGAGGCGTCGCGATACGTCGTGCCGGTCTCGGACAGGCTGTAATCACGCCAGCCGAGATAGGCCTCGATGCCCGGCTCGTCGAAGTTCTGCACCAGTTGCACGCCCAGCGCGGCCGAGTCGGACCCTGGCCCGGCGGTCATGTCGCGGCCGTCGCAGTAGTCCACCGACAGCGCGGTCGTGCCCGCGGCGAACCAGTCGGCCTTGTAGCCCAGCTTGCCATAGGCGTAGGTGCCGCTTTCCTGCCGGTCCCCCGCCGCCACGGTGACGTTCCAGCCGCTGGCGTGCAGCGCGCTGAACGAGCCCATGCGGTCATGCAGGTCGCCCGTCAGCCGGGAGTCGACGCTGGCATAGGCCAGCGCGCCCGACAGCGTCCAGTCGCCCGGCTCGCGGTCGTAGAACAGTGCCACGCTGGTCGAGGTCAGGTCGGAGTTCTGCGCCAGGATTTCCTCGCCATGGGACACCGACAGCTTGAAGCCCTGGAATCCCGGCGTGTCATAGCGGATGCGCCCGCGCCGGCCGCCGTCGAAACTGGGGCCGGCGGCGGCGATGGTGCGCGGGGTCAGGGCGCCGGCCGCGTCGCGGAACCGGAAGGCGCCGGCCGCGCTGCCGATGGAGTTGTAGCCCACCAGCGACGTGCCCGACAGGTCGCGCTCGGCGGCGCCGTCATGGGACATGCTGCCCTGGCCCAGGCAAAACGTGCCGAACCGCTCCGAGGACCAGCTGAAATCCACCTTGCGGATGCTGGTGCGCTGCCAGTTCAGCGCATCCGCCTTGGTCCCCTGGCTGACGGCAAAGGATTGCCGCACCCCCAGTGCGGTCTCGAGGTTGAAGCCGAAGGTGCCCCCGCCCAGAGGCTGGCGCACCCAGAGCCCGAGCCGGCTGGGAGAGTGGCCGTTGTCCACCAGCGTGTCATAGGAGGCCACCCCGTCATCGACGCTCTGCCAGGCCGGGTTGAGATGGCCGTAGAGGGTGACGCTGCCGCCCGAGGCGTTGTCCCGGCGCAATTCGGCCATGGCCGGAGCGGCCAGCGCGGCCAACGCGGCGAGCGAGACGGAGGCAAGGGGCGTAAGGCGGAGGGCGGCATGGCAAGGTCCTTTGCGGGGTGGGCGGTCCCGCCAAGCCTAGCGCGCCGGCGCGCGCGGCGCGAGGGCCCCGGGGACAAGGCTGCGGCACTATTCCGCGCCCCGCATGTGATCCGAGGACAGGGACGAGACCGCCCCGCCGGGCCGGTCTCGGGCTGGTGCGGGTGGAGGGACTTGAACCCCCACGCCTTGCGGCGCCAGAACCTATCGCTGGTGCGTCTACCAATTTCGCCACGGGTGCA
>DOIS01000330.1:3762-4427 GCA_003511785.1 Paracoccaceae bacterium | reverse complement strand
CATGACCTGGCTTTACCTTCCTCCGGACGCGCTTCCGGAGCCGGTGACCTGTTCGGCCTCTCGCTCTGCTCCGGCGCCGGCGGCCTTGACCTCGGGCTCACCATCGCCATGCCCGGATATCGAACTGTGGGCCATGTCGAACGGGAAACCTACGCCGCGGCCATTCTCGTGGCACGGATGGAAGAGGCGGCCCTGGATCCGGCACCTGTCTGGGACGACGTTGCCAGCTTCGACGGCCGACCTTGGCGCGGCGCGGTGGACATCGTCACTGCGGGATATCCGTGCCAGCCGTTTTCCGTCGCGGGCAAACGCCGGGGCGCCGACGACCCGCGGCACCTCTGGCCGCATGTCGCCCGCATCATTGGCGAGGCCGAGCCGTCCTTCGTCTTCCTCGAAAACGTCGCCCATCATCTCCGCCTCGGCTTCCCCGAAGTCGCCGGAGGACTGGTCGGCATGGGCTACCGCCTTGCGGCGGGCCTCTTCACGGCGGCGGAAGTCGGTGCGCCCCACAAGCGCGAGCGGCTCTTCATCCTCGCGCACCGCGAGCACGACCAACTGGCCGACCCCGCGCGACTGCTCCGGGACCTGGTCGAGTGGCGGCAACCGAACGGAGATGCTGCGGATGTGGCCAACGCCACGGGCGAGCGCCAACGAGAACCGGCAGA
>DOIS01000330.1:0-3389 GCA_003511785.1 Paracoccaceae bacterium | reverse complement strand
GCGGGCAAGCACGGGATGAACCTGGCGACCTCGGCCGCGATGTGGCCGACGCCGATGGCCGCCGACGGAAACAAGCCGAGCGCGGGCAATCGCAAATCGGCCGACCTGACCAGCGCCAGCCAGATGTGGATGACGCCGACGGCGCGCGATCACAAGGACGGCGCCACGACATTGGCGAACACCCCGGTGAACGGCCTGCTTGGCCGCCAGGTCCTGGTGACGCCGATGGCTGGGAGCGATACCTCCGAGCCGCGCCGGACGCTGAACCCAGCATTCGTCGAGGCTCTGATGGGCTGGCCCACCGGGTGGACCGCCTTCGGCTCTGCGGCAACGGCGTGGTCCCACTGGTTGCCGCGCATGCGCTGCGAACTCTCGCAACTCAATTGCTGGCCGATGGATGAGGCGGCGGTATGAAACAGTCGCGCCTCATGTCGCTGGTCGAGGCCATCGCCAACGTAGCCGTCGGCTACGGCGTCGCGGTCGCCACCCAGATCCTGATCTTTCCGGTCTTCGGGCTGCACACGACACTGGCGCAGAACCTGAAAATGGGCGCGATCTTCACCGTGGTATCGATTGCGCGGTCTTTCGCCCTGCGGCGGGTGTTCGAGGCACTGCGACGTTAAAGAAAGGCTTGGTTTTGGCGCGCCCGCGCGGCCAGCTTAGGCAGACCCTTTGCGGTGAGATCCAGAACGAACTCTGGCGCGGAATAAGGTGGATTGTTGTAGTGGGTGCGCAGTTGGCGCAGGACGGTTAGCGCTTCGGCCGGGTAAAGATCGAACGTCCGGGACAGAAACGCGTCCGCGTCGATGGCTTCGATATCGTAAGGCTCAAGCTTGTCGGCGGGGAAATCCACGATATTGTCCGTCACAATGTGCTGGGCACCGCACTGTATCGCGGCTGCCAGAACATGCCGATCATCCGGGTCGGGAAGATCGAGCGCGCCGACAAGCGGGGCGTGGCCAATCACGAGGGCTTCGGGAAAGTGGTCGCGCATGGCGGCTTGCTGCGCGCGAATGCTCTCCTCAAGCTGCGGCTTCAGAGCCAAGAGGTTGCGCGTCCATTCCTCGAGGATGTCCTCCGACCATCGGGCGCGGAAAAGCCCGGCGTGGGAGAACCGGAGCAAAACGTCCCGCTTCCGAAATGGAAACAGGACGTTTGCATCAAGAACAACGACAAACCGATCCGCAATATGCATCAGGAGGCGTCGAACTCTTGGCCCAGCCGTGCCAGCTCATCTAGAGCGGCGCTGCGGCCTGCGTCCCGACGTTCCTTGTACGCCATCAGATCGGCGTGCATCACACGGCGATGCGAGCCGACCGGGATATGCGGGATCTCGCCTTCTTTCAGCAGCTTGCTGAGATATGGGCGCGAGACGTTCAGGATATCGGCCGCCTGCTGGGTGGTCAGCATGGCCCCAGTCGGTACCAAGGTGACCATGTCCCCACGAGAAAGGTGCCCGAGCATGTCGATCACGAGATCCGCAATGGCCGGAGCAAGCCGGATCGGCGCGCCGTCCTCGCCGTGGATCTTGAGGGCCCCGGTGTCGGTGCGCGCATTGACAAGAGCGGTCGCGGCCTCTGCGGCGCTCGCAATTTCCTCGCGCGTCGGCAGGCGGCGCGTCAGGTCGATCACTTCTGCTGCTTGGGTCATGTCGGTCTCCGGGTGTCTGGCGGTCACTGGATTAGATAACGCTGCATATCCACTAACTCAAGTGAAATAACCGAAACAAGTGAAAATAGTGTAACCAGAGAGGCCGCCGCATTGGTGTTGAGCGGTCACTCCGACCCATGATGTCACGCCGAGATTTTGTACACGCGGCCCCGATCATCGATCTTCTCCGAGGTCACTTCGAGCCCGAGCTTTTTCTTGAGCGCACCGGACATTGCACCGCGCACGGTATGTGACTGCCATCCGGTCGCGGCCATGATCTCTGCGATGGTCGCGCCGTCCGGCGCGCGCAACATGGCGATGAGAGTGGCCTGCTTGGTGCCTTCGCGCGGCGTGCGGGTCTTGGGGGCTGCATCCTCGGTCGGCTTGACCTCCGCGCTATCGGGTTCACTGCCGATGGCGGCAAAGCCTGCGTCGGTCGCAACCAGCGTAACGCCATGCCCGTCGCCGGTCTCGCGCCAGACGGCATCGCCTTTGCGCATGTCTGCCTCGACCTCTTCGAGGAAGCCCTTGGAAAGCATCGCGCTGACCACTTTGGCGGCGGCCCCGCCGCGCAGGCTGTCAGGCAGCGGCAGGGCAATGCGGTCCTCGTTTTGGGCCGCGCGGGACAGGATGATTGTCTGGGTGTCGGAAAGCTTGGTCATGGGGTCGTCTCCGTGTTCGGACCGCGACCTTCGCGGTCTTCTACGACCCCAAGCCGCGCAACGGCGCGGCCGGAGTTCGGGGCGGTTTCCCGATGTCAGATCAAGGCGAGGTCCTTCAGGCAGGCGGCCGCATCAATCAGCTGATTGGTTGGCACCTCGATGGTGATCGTCATGCTGTCGGCGTAGGCGCGGACATAAACGCCGCCGTCGTCCATCAGGGCGCTTTCTATTTCGTCGAGGACGGTGGTGATGCGGCTGGGGTCGAAATGATCGGGCAGCTTGCGAATGGCAATGCGAATGGTGCTGGTTTCCATGGTGCTTACTCCGCGTGCTCGCCTTCGCTGAAGGCGCTGTCGGTGATGCGTTTCAGGAGGCTGGCGTAGTGCTCAAGGCTGCCAACCGTCGCCCAGCCGATCTCGTCGGGGTGGCAGTTGAAATGTTCGTCGCTGAGGCTCTGGAGCCGGGCGAGCATCTCGTCGATCTCGGCCTTCTTGCCGATGAAAGCGTTCAGCGCCGCCTCGTTCGACCGGTTCCTCGAACCGGTGGCGGAACCGGTCTCACTGCGGTGTGCCTTCTCGGCGCGAAGCTCGTGGCGCGGTGTTGTCTGCGGGTTCAGGCGGGTCATCGTGGCGGCTCCTTCGTTTTGCGCTACCGCTGCGCTGCTTGAGCGCGGTGGTGAGTTGCATCGTTTTCGTGAGATCAGATTCGCTCTGGTGCGGAGGCTTATCAACTACATAAGCACATGATTTTGAATGATAATCGGAGCGTTCCATGGAGGGTCTGAGCGAGCGCCAGTATGCCGCCCGCGTCGGCCTCTCACGCGGAGCAATCCAGAAGGCCAAGGCAACGGGACGCGTGGTTCTGCATTCCGATGGCAGTATCGACGCGGAGGCGAGCGATGCGCTGCGTGCGCAGGCGACCGATCCGTCGAAAACCCGCAAAGCACCGAAGCCGAAGCTCAAACCTGTCTCGGAAGCCGCGGTCTCCGCCGTGGGCGAGACGCTGCGGGGTGAGGAGCGGTTTCGCATCAGCGAAACCGGAGGCGCCAGTGGCGCGTCCGGAGCGACGAACGGAATG
>DOIS01000070.1 GCA_003511785.1 Paracoccaceae bacterium | reverse complement strand
AACACCGATGCCGAAGGGCGGCTGGTGCTGGCCGATGCGCTGGCCCAGGCCGAGAGCGTCGAGGCCGGGCTGGCCGCCTACCAGGCACGGCGTCGGGACCGGGTGGTGCGGGTGGTGGCCACGGCCAACGGGAACGCGCGCAAGTATCACCTGCGCAGCGCGCCGGTCCGCGGCGCCGCGCATCTGGCGCTACGGCTGGCGGGCCGGGTGGCGCCCGGTGCCATGCTGCGCCAGTTCGACTGGATCTATGGCCATGACGTGACGGCGGGGGCTGCGCCCTAGCGCCAGCGCAGCCGTTCGCGCGTGGCCCAGTCGGGCCAGAGTTCCAGCCACTCGATCCCCGCGATCGCCAGGCAAAGCGCGATCACCGCCAGCACCAGCTTGACGCGCTTTTCCGAGGGCGGGTTGCGCGCCCACATCACCGCCCGCAAGAGCCACCGCTGCATGGCGCTAATCCGTGAACCGCACCTTGCCGATGAAGGGCAGGTTGCGGTTGCGCTGGGCGAAGTCGATGCCATAACCCACGACGAACTCGTCGGGGATCTCGAACCCGGTCCAGTCGGCGCGGAAATCCACCTCGCGGCGCGACGGTTTGTCCAGAAGCGCGATCGAGCGCAGCCGCGCCGACCCCCGCGTGCGCAGCAGTTGCGTGACATGGTTCAGCGTGTGGCCGGTATCGACGATGTCCTCGACCAGCAGCACGTCGCGTCCCTCGATGCCGGAGCGCAGGTCCTTGAGGATGCGCACCTCGCGCGAGGATTCCATGCCGTCGCCATAGGAGGAGGCCTCGATGAAATCGACCTCGATGGGCAGGTCCAGCTCGCGCACCAGGTCGGCGATGAACACGAAACTGCCGCGCAAGAGCCCTACCACCACCAGCTTGTCGGTGTCCTCGAACTCGTCGGCGATCTCGCGGCACAGCGCCTCGATGCGCGCCGCGATGGCCTTGGCCGAGATCATCTCGTCTATGACATATGGCCGCTCGGGCATGGGTTCCCCCTTGAAGTTTCCGGCCCGGCATACGACATGGGCCGCCATTGCCACAACAGCCAAACTTGCCGCATGACCACCCACTCGGAAACCCGCACCCTGCCTTACACGGCGCAGCAGATGTACGATCTGGTGGCCGATGTCGAGCGCTACCCGGAATTCCTGCCCTGGAACGCCGCCGCGCGCATCCGGCGCGAGGTGCCACAGGGCGAGGCGGTGCTGATGGAGGCGGACCTGGTGATCTCGTTCAAGGTGTTCCGCGAACGCTTCGGCAGCCGGGTGATGCTCTGGCCCAAGGACTTGAAGATCCACACCGAGTATCTGGATGGCCCGTTCAAGTATCTGAAATCCAACTGGACCTTCCGCGACCTGCCCGAGGGGGGCTGCGAGGTGTCGTTCTTCGTGGATTTCGAGTTCCGCAACCTGATCCTGCAAAAGGCCATTGGTCTTGTGTTCAACGAGGCGATGCAGCGCATCGTGCGCGCCTTCGAGGCGCGGGTGGATCAGCTCTATGGCCAGGGGTCGGGGCAGGGCGCCGCGCGCTAGATCACCGCGCGGCCAGCGCTTCCAGCCCCGCACCCAGCAGCTCCAGCGCATGATCGCGCGCCATGTGCCGCACCCTGTCGCGGCCGGCGGCGCCGAACTCCACCGTCTCGGCCCGGGTCTCGCCCTCCCGCAATGCCAGCGCGAAACACACCCGGCCCTCGGGTTTGAACTCCGACCCGCCCGGCCCGGCGATCCCGGTGATCGCCACCGCCAGCGTCACCGGTGAATGCGCCAGCGCCCCTTCGGCCATCTCGCGCGCCACCGCCTCGCTCACCGCGCCATGCGCGTCGAGCGTGGTCGCCTGAACGCCCAGCATCTCGCGCTTGGCCGCGTTGGAATAGGTGACGAAGCCGCGATCCACCACGTCCGAACTGCCCGGCACCGAGGTCAGCGCGGCGGCGACCATGCCGCCGGTGCAGCTCTCGGCGGTGGCGATGGTGGCGCGCAGCGCGCGCGCGCGGTCGAGCAGGTCGGGCAGGTCGGGCAGGTCGGGCAGGTCGATCATCGCATCACCACCTCATGCGCCACATAGGCCATCGCCAGCACGCAGAGCCCGGCCAGTACGCCCGCGATCACGTCGTCCAGCATCACGCCCAGCGGCCCGCCCTTGCGGTCGGCCCAGCCCACGGGGCCGGGCTTCCAGATGTCGAACAGGCGGAACAGGACAAAGGCCGCGATCCAGCCGGGCCAGAGCCGGTGGATATCGATGCCCGCGTGCCAGGCGGGAAAGCTCAGCGCCAGCAGCGCGATCCACTGGCCCGCGACCTCGTCGATCACGATCCAGGAGGGGTCATGGTCGGCCTGGCCCTCGGTGAGCCGTTTGGTGGCCCAGAACCCACTTGAACACACCGCCGCAATACCCAGAAGCAAAAGGGGAAATCCCCCCAGAACATGCAGCCCCCAGGCCAGCGGCAACGCGGCCAGCGAGCCCCAGGTGCCCGGCCCGGGCGAGAGGTAGCCCACCCCGCCGACGCTGGCGATCATGCGCGCCAGGGTCATGCCGGTACCAGCGTCACGGTGGCCAGCGCCGCGATCCCCTCTTCGCGGCCGGTGAAGCCCAACCGCTCCGACGTGGTGGCCTTGACCGAGATGCGACCCGGTCCCACGCCCAGGATACCCTCCAGCGCCGCCTGCATGGCTTCGGCATGGGGGCCGACCTTGGGCCGTTCGCAGATCAGTGTCACGTCGGCATTGCCCAGGGCGTAGCCGCGCGCGGCGGCCAGTTTCCCGGCATGGCGCAGGAAGATATGGCTCTCCGCGCCCTTCCATTGCGGATCGCTGGGCGGGAAATGCCGGCCGATATCGCCCTCGGCCAGCGCGCCGTAAATGGCGTCGGTGAGCGCGTGCATCCCCACATCGGCATCCGAATGGCCCTGCAAGCCCCGCTCATGCGGCACGGCCACGCCGCAGAGCATGACGCGATCGCCGGGACCGAAGCGGTGCACATCGAACCCGTTGCCCGTTCTTACATCCATTTCGCCTTGCAACTCCTTGGCCGCGCGTGAAAAATCGCCCGGCTCGGTGATCTTCAGATTGGCCGGTTCGCCCGGCACGATGACCACGCGCAGCCCGGCGGCGCGGGCCACCTCCACGTCGTCCGCCGCCTCGCCTGCATGGGCCGCCGCGTGGGCGTCCCGAATGGCGGCATAGGCGAAGCCCTGCGGCGTCTGGGCGGCGAAAACACCGTTGCGGTCCTGAACGCCCGTGACCGCGCCTTCGTTCCCGGTCCAGAGCGCGTCCGTCACCGGCAGCGCGGGCGCGGCGCCCGGGGCGTCGTCCAGCGCGTCGAGCACCGACGAGATCAGCGTGTCCGAGACGCAAGGGCGCGCGATGTCGTGGATCAACACCTTGGTGCAATCGGTATTATCAAGCGCAATCAATCCGTTGCGGACCGAAGCTGATCTGGTTTCCCCGCCCTCGGACAGGATCAGCCCGGGGCGGTCCGCGAACTCGGCCCAGGCGTCGCGATCCTCGGGCGCCAGCACCAGCACCACCCGGTCGATGCGCGGGTGATCCAGGAACCGCGCCAGTGTCCAGTCCGCGACCCGGCGCCCGGCCAGCGGGCGCCACTGTTTCGGCACGCCCCCGCCCGCGCGCAGGCCGCGCCCGGCGGCGACAAGGATGGCGGCATTGCTCATGGAGGCTCCGGCGGTTATCTCGCGCCCCGTGTTTAGGCGGTGATGCGGGGCGAGGCAATCACCCGGCGGCTAGCGCCTAAAAAATAGTCATGCGACAGAAAACCGGGCAGAACCTGCTGCTGTTCCGTTGAGCCGCGTCGCATCGACCGCTAGGACTGACACAACTGCACAAGGATTGAGCATGTGAGCATCGCTCTGGCCGACAAGACCCTGACCCCGCCGGTGATCCTCGCGCCGATGGCCGGAATCACCGACCGGCCCTTCCGCGACCTGGTGGCGTCCTTCGGCGCCGGGTTGGTGGTGAGCGAGATGGTGGCCAGCCAGGAGATGGTGCAGGCCAAGCCCGGCGTCCGCGAGCGGGCCGAGCTGTCGGCGGATGTGGAGAACACCGCGGTCCAGCTTGCGGGCCGCGAGGCGCATTGGATGGCCGAGGCCGCGCGCCAGGTGGCCGACCGGGGCGCGCGGATCATCGATATCAACATGGGGTGCCCGGCCAAGAAGGTGACCGGGGGCAACTCGGGCTCGGCCCTGATGCGCACCCCCGACCATGCGCTGCGCCTGATCGAAGCGGTGGTGGGCGCGGTGGATGTGCCGGTGACGCTCAAGACGCGGCTGGGCTGGGACGACGGTTGCCTGAACGCGCCCGAGATCGCGCGTCGTGCGCAAGACGCGGGCGTAGCGATGGTGACGATCCACGGGCGCACGCGCTGCCAGTTCTACAAGGGGCAGGCCGATTGGGCCGCGATTCGCGCGGTGAAGCAGGCGGTGTCGATCCCGGTGGTGGCCAACGGCGACATCATCGATTCCGCGAGCGCCAGCGCCGCGCTGGCGGCCTCGGGCGCGGATGGGGTGATGGTGGGGCGCGGGGCGCAGGGCGCGCCCTGGCGGCTGGCCGAGATCGCCCATGCGCTGTTCGGCGCGCCGGCGCCTGACATTCCTGAAGGCAATCGTCATATCGACATGGTTTCAAGGCATTACGAGGCGATGTTGATGTTCTACGGCGCCGAGTTGGGCGGCCGCGTCGCGCGCAAGCACCTTGGCTGGTACATGGACCGGGCGGGCACGCCCTCGGGGCTGCGCCGATCGGTCCTGACCGCGCGGGCGCCGGGCGAGGTGCTGCGGCTCTTGCCCGATGCGCTGGCGGGCCGGGCCGAGGTCGCCGCATGACCGCGCAGACGCTGCTTTGGGCCTCGCTGCCGGTCCCCGCCTTCCTGATCGACGCCGACGACCGCATCCGCGACGTGAACTCGGCCGGCGAGGGGTTCCTGAACGTCTCGGCCAAGGCAGTGCAGGGCCAGCCGGTCTGGGACATGATCGCGGTCGACGCCCCGCTGGAGGAGGCGCTGGCCCGGGCGCGGCGTAATGGCACGCCGCTTTTCGTCAACGACGTGGACGTGGGCTCGGGCAACCGCGCGCCGCTGCAATGCGCGCTCCAGATCGCGCCGTTGCAGGGCAGTCCGGGGGTGATGATCCTGATGATCACCCCGCGCGAGCTGGCCGGGCGCCTGACGCAGAGCCAGTCGGTCAAGTCTGCGGCGCAATCGGCCATCGGCATGGCCGAGATGCTGGCCCATGAGATAAAGAACCCGCTGGCCGGGATCACCGGGGCGGCGCAATTACTCAGCATGAACCTCGGCGCGGAAGATCTTGAATTGACGGACCTTATCGTCACCGAGAGCCGGCGCATCGTGAAGCTGCTGGAACAGGTCGAGCAGTTCGGCAACCTGACCGCGCCGGACCTCAAGCCGGTCAATATCCATGACGTGCTCGACCGCGCCCGGCGCTCGGCGCAGCTGGGCTTCGGCGCGCACATGAAGATCGTCGAGGATTACGACCCCTCGCTGCCCTTGGCCTATGGCGACCCCGACCAACTCTTGCAAGTGGTGCTGAACTTGTTGAAGAACGCCTCGGAAGCCTCTGATCCCAAAGGCGGAACCATCCGCATCCGCACCTTCTACGAGCATTCCTGCAAGCTGCGCCGCGCCGACGGCACGGGCCAGAGCCTGCCCTTGCAGGTCGAGGTGATCGACGATGGGCCGGGCCTGCCCGAGGCGATCAAGGGCGACATTTTCGACCCGTTCGTGTCGGGCAAGGAAAACGGCACCGGGCTGGGCCTGGCGCTGGTGAGCAAGATCATGTCCGACCATGACGGCTGGATCTCGGTGACCTCGGTTCCCGGCCGCACGGTCTTCCGCCTGTCGCTGCCGCGCGTCCCGCGCGAACTGCGCGAGGCGGCCCAAGAGGAGACGAAGTGATGGATGGCACGGTTCTGGTGGCGGATGACGACCGCACGATCCGAACGGTTCTGACCCAGGCGCTGACGCGGGCGGGCTGCAAGGTGCACGCCACGAGTTCGCTGACCACGCTGATGCGCTGGGTCGGCGAGGGCAAGGGTGATGTGGTGATCTCGGACGTGGTCATGCCGGATGGCAACGGGCTGGAGATGCTGCCCAAGATCGCCCAGGACCGGCCCGGCCTGCCGGTGATCGTGATCTCGGCGCAGAACACGATCATGACCGCGATCCAGGCGGCCGAGGCGGATGCCTATGACTACCTGCCCAAGCCCTTCGACCTGCCCGACCTGATGAAGCGCACCGCGCGGGCGCTGGAGTTGAAACAGCGCCGCCCGCGCGGGCCCGAGCCCGAGGAGGCCGAGCGCCCCGATGAATTGCCCCTGGTGGGGCGCACGCCGGTGATGCAGGCGCTCTATCGCCTGGTGGCGCGGGTGATGAACACCGACCTGCCAGTGCTGATCTCGGGCGAGTCGGGCACCGGCAAGTCGTTGATCGCGCGGGCGATTCACGATTTCTCGGACCGCCGCACGCTGCCCTTCGTGACCGTCACCGCGGCCGACCTGAGCGACCTGGAGGGACCGGCGCGGGTGCTGGCACGGGTCAAGGGCGGCACCGTGCTGATCGACGAGATCGCCGATATCGACGACGAGATCCAGGCGCGGATCGTGCGCATGACCGAGGCGCCCACAGATCACGTGCCGCGCTTCATGGCCACCTCGCAAAGCGACCTGGCCGCGGCGATGGAGGCGGGACGGGTCCGCCAGGATCTCTATTACCGTCTCTCGGGCGCGACGCTGCACGTGCCGTCCTTGCGCGAGCGGGTGGATGACATTCCGCTTCTGGCCGAGCATTTCCTGACCCGGGCCGAGCGCGACGGCGCGCCGCGCCGGCGGCTGGGCCACGAGGCGGGCGAGCTGTTCCGCGCCTATAGCTGGCCGGGCAATGTGCGGCAGTTGGAAAACGCGATCCGCCGGTTGGTGCTGACGGGCCGCGCCGAGGAAATCACCCGCGCCGAGGTCGAGGCGATGCTGGGCAACCAGCCGGAGATGGAGCCGGTGCTGTCGGGCGGAGACACCGGGAAGCTCTCGGCCTCGGTGGCGCGGCACCTGCGGCGCTATTTCGACCTGCACGGCAACATGCTGCCGCCCGCCGGGCTCCACGCGCGCATCCTGCGCGAGGTGGAGCAGCCGCTGATCGAGATCGCGCTGGAGGCCACGGGGGGAAACCAGGCGAAATGCGCCGACCTGCTGGGCATCAACCGCAATACGCTGCGCAAGAAGATCACCGATCTCGATATAGAGGTGACACGGAAGCGCAAATTGATGTAAAAAGGCCACATAACCGTGGCGAGCCGGGCGCAGACCCGGCCAAGACCACAGAATATGGCGGTTCGCTGCGCAAGCGGCACATCATGGCGAGGGACTTCGGGTGTCATCCCGGACACAGAGCGGCTATTTGCCCACCTTCAACAGGTGGCGCAAGACCCGTGCGGCGCGCACCTGGGCCCGGATCGGGCTTGTGGGGCTGGGGCCGGTGCTGGCGCTGGCCACCTTCCTGGTGCTGGGGCCGTTCGACCTGGGATCGGGCGACGGGGCGCTGCGGATCGTGCTGCTGCTGGACCTGGTCTATGTGCTGGTGCTGGCGGCGCTGGTGCTGGGCGAGGTCGCGCGCCTGCTGGCCGCCCGGCGGGCCAAGTCGGCCGGCTCGCGGCTGCATCTGCGGCTGATCCGCACCTTCGCGCTTCTGGCGCTGATCCCGGCGGTGACGGTGGCGATCTTTGCCGGGCTCACGTTGAATATCGGGCTGGAGGGATGGTTTTCCGACCGGGTGCGCAACGTGGTGGGCAACTCGCTGGCCGCCGCCCAGGCCTATGAGGGCGAGCACCGCGAGGGGCTGGCCGAGGATGCCGCGGCGCTGGGGCGCTATCTCGATACCAGCCGGCGCAACATGGTGTTCATGTCCGATGGCGAGTTGCGCCAGGTGCTGGCCCAGGGCCAGGCGCAGATCCAGCGCGGGCTGCGCGAGGCCTATGTGATCGACGGCACCGGCGAGATCCGGGCGCGGGGCGAACGCTCCTACCTGTTCGACTACGAAGAGCCCGCGCAGGAGAAGATCGACGCGGCCCGCGAGGAGGGGCTGGCGATCATTGAGGATTGGGACAACAGCGAGTTCCGCGCGCTGGTGCGGCTGGATGCCTTCGTGGACCGGTTCCTTTATGTCAGCCGCGAGGTGGATGGCGACATCCTGGCGCTGCTGGACGAAACGCAGGAGACGGTACGCCTCTACCAGCAGCTCGAACGCGAGCGTGGGCGGGTGCTGTTCGAGTTCGGGCTGCTCTACTTGGGATTCGCGGTGATCCTGATCCTGGCGGCGATCTGGCTGGGCCTGTGGTTCGCCGAACGGCTGTCGCGCCCGGTGGGGCGGCTGACCGGGGCGGCGCAGCGCGTCGGCGCGGGCGACCTGGACGTGCAGGTGGCCGAGGGCGACGGCGAGGACGAGATCGCCATGCTGGGGCGTTATTTCAACCAGATGACGCGCCAGCT
>DOIS01000125.1 GCA_003511785.1 Paracoccaceae bacterium | reverse complement strand
ATGCCATCGGCGACGTGGCGGGCGGGCTGCAATTCACCCATGTGGCCAATTACCACGCCGGCATCGTGATCCGCTCGGCCCTGTTCGGCCTGCCCGCGAAGGCGTCGACCGCGCACCTGCCCTGGACCACCTATACCGACCCGGAACTGGCCCAGGTCGGGTTGACCGAGGCGGCGGCGCGCGAAGAACACGGCGACAAGATGAAGGTGGCGCGCTTCGATTACGCCCATAACGACCGCGCCGCAGCGACCCGCGCCACCACCGGCTTCATCAAGGTGATGGTCGTTCGCGGCCGTCCCGTGGGCGCCACCATCGTCGGCCACCAGGCGGGCGAGCATATCGCGCTCTGGTCACTGGCCATCGCCAACAAGCTGAAGATGAGCCAGATTTCCGGCATGGTCGCGCCCTATCCCACCTTCGCAGAGCTTTCCAAACGGGCCGCCGGGGCCTATTTCTCTCCTAGGCTGTTCGACAGCCCTCGGGTGAAACGCGTGGTGGGGCTGGTTCAGAGATGGCTGCCCTGAGGGGGAGGTCGACCGTTTGAACACTTTGTCCGGGCGCTTTCTGATCCTGACCCTGGTCTTCGTGATGGTGGCCGAGGTGCTGATCTTCGTGCCCTCCGTCGCCCGTTTCCGCGAGGATTACCTGCTCAACCGGCTGGAGCGCGCGCAGATCGCCTCGCTGGCGCTCTTGGCCGACGACATGCTGGATGTCGAGCTGGAACAGGAGCTTCTGCGCAACGCCGAGGTGTTCAACGTGGTACTGGCGCGCGACGAGATGCGGCAACTGGCGCTCTCCTCGCCCATGCCGCGGCCGGTGGATGCGACCTTCGACCTGCGCAGGGCCGGGCCCTTCACGCTGATCGGGGACGCGATGGCGCGGCTCTTCGACCCCGAGCCGCAGGTGATCCGCGTGATCGGCGCCCCGGTGCGCGAGGCCGGTTTGCAGATCGAGGTGACGATGGACAGCGCGCCGCTGCGCGCGGCGATGATCGACTACGGGCTGCGCATCCTGTGGCTGTCGGCGGTGATCTCGGCGATCACCGCGTCGCTGCTGTTCCTGGCCGTGCGCTTCCTGTTGGTGCGGCCGATCAAGAGCGTGGTGGGGCACATGCAGCGCTATGCCGCCGCCCCCGAGGACACGCGCGGCATCATCCGGCCCACCTCGCGGGTGCGCGAATTGCGCGAGGCCGAGGAGGCGCTGCACCAGTTGCAGACCGACCTGACCCAGGCCCTCAAACAGCGCGAGCGCCTGGCCCAACTGGGCGGCGCGGTGGCCAAGGTCAGCCACGATCTGCGCAACATCCTGGCCAGTGCGCAGCTGTTTACCGACCGCATCGAGACCAGCGAGGACCCGCTGGTGCGCCGCCTGGCACCCAAGCTGGTGGGCGCGATCCGGCGCGCGGTATCGCTGTGCGAAAGCACGCTGGCCTTCGGCCGCGCGGAAGAGCCCGCGCCGACGCTGACGGTCTTCCCGCTGGCCCCGGTGGTGGGCGACGTGCTGGACAGCGAGGCCCTGGCCGAGGGCACAGAGCGGATCGAGTTCCTGAACGAGGTGCCGCCCACGTTCGATTTGCGCGCCGACCCCGATCAGCTGTTCCGCGTGCTGTCCAACCTTGTGCGCAACGCGGTCCAGGCACTGCTGGCCTCGGACGGCACCGGACGCATCGCTGTCATGGCACGCGAAGAGGAAGAGTCCTGGATCATCGAGGTCTCCGACACCGGCCCAGGTCTGCCGCCGAAAGCCCGCGAACACCTGTTTCGGCCCTTCCAGGGCGGCGCGCGCAAGGGCGGCAGCGGTCTTGGCCTGGCCATCGCCGCCGAACTGGTGCGCGGCCATGGCGGCACGCTTGACCTGACCCGAACGGGGCCGGAGGGCACGGTGTTCGTCATCACGCTGCCCAAAGGCGACGGCACGCTTCTGGCCACGCCGTCCAGCGAGGCGCCCGTGGAGCGCCGGTAAAAAAATCCATGACAAATCCCGGAATTTCGGGTTGCAAAGCCCCAAGCCAAGGTCTAAGTCCCGCCCTCAGTGGACCGATAGCTCAGCTGGATAGAGTACCTGACTACGAATCAGGGGGTCGGGGGTTCGAATCCTCCTCGGTCCGCCACTTGCCCCTCTATACCGTCGTGATTGGATTAAAGTCGCCTTGGTTTGCGCGGCTTGGAAACGGGTCTCGCCCCTTTCGCCCCGCGCGTTGCGCCATGCCGCGATGCAACGCCCCGAGGGGCTGTTGCAAAAGCAACGCCGGACCGTTCGGTTCAATGAAACCAATGGTTTCCAGAGAAATGTTTCGCATGCGAAACGTAGAGAAACCGGAATATGACGGGCCGCGGTATCGCCGCGCGGCCCGCCGATCACCCGTGGCGCAACGGCTCAGAGCCGCATCCGCGGCACCTCGTGCGGGTCGAGGCGCAGCTCAATAAGCAACGGCGCATCGCGGCTCTCAATGGCCGCGATGGCCACCTCCAGACTCTCGGTCGAATCCACGGCCACCCCGCGCCCGCCCAGCGCATTGGCCGCCTCGGCGAAGCTGGGCCAGTCGAATTGCGACAGGCCCGGGTCCATCTTGCGGTCGAGAAACTGGATATGCTCGGCGCCATAGGCGCTGTCATTGGCCACGATCACGATCAGGTCCTGCCTCAAGCGCACCGCCGTGTTGAACTCGTTGATGCCACCCATCATGAACCCGCCATCGCCGGTGAACAGCACCACAGGCCGGTCCGGCGCGGCAAGGCTCGCCCCGATCGCCTCTTGCAGCCCCAGCCCGATGGAGCCGAAATTGGCCGTCACGATGAAACTCCTGGGGTCGGGGGCCGAGATGCGGCACCACACCTCGGTCATGAAGCGCCCGCCGTCCGTGGTCAGAATGCGGTCCTTGGGCAACGCCTCTTCCAGCCGGTCGAGCGCGTGGACGTAGTTCACCGTGCCCGGCGCGGCCTTGTCGGGCTGGCCCGGCGGGTGGGCGGTCAGCGCCTCCATGTCCAATTCGCGAGTGAAGGCGGTGGGTGCGATCCCGGCCTCGTCGAGCCACCACAGTATGTTGTCGGCGGTCAGCCCTGCATCGGCGACAAGCGCCGCGTCGGGGTGATAGTTCTTGCTCACCTCGGTCACGGTGTCGTTGATCTGCACCACCCGTTTGCCCTGCATCAGCTTGCCCTTGTCGGTGGTGAAATGGTGCAGGCTGGCCCCGAAACAGACCACGCAATCGGCCTTGTCGATCACCTCGTAGGCCGCCGGCGTGCTGAGCGTGCCGAAGATGTCCATGTTGTAGGGGTGGTCGTTGAACAGCCCCTTGGCCTTGAGCGTGGTGGCCAGCGGCGCCTCCATCCGGTCGGCCAGGCGGATCAGCTTGTCGCGCGCGTCCGTGGCGCCGCCGCCGGCCAGGATGATCGGCCGCTTGGCCGAGGCGATCATGCCGATGGCCTGGTCCAGGTCGTCGCCCTCCGGCACATAGGCGGGGGCATGGAAGGCGGGGAACACGACCTTTTCATGCGCCACCTCCTGCCACATGAAATCGGCGGGCATGTTCAGCACGATGGGGC
>DOIS01000297.1:5758-5880 GCA_003511785.1 Paracoccaceae bacterium | reverse complement strand
GCGATCACCGCCTCCCGGGCCTCGGGCCGCAGGGGCGCGGTGGCATTGTGATCGAGATAGACCCGCGTCACACCCGCCCCCTGTTCTTCCTCTTGCAAGGAATACTTCGGGGGAGCGCGAGG
>DOIS01000297.1:1861-5508 GCA_003511785.1 Paracoccaceae bacterium | reverse complement strand
GGGGGGGGGGGGGGGGTGGGGCCCCCCCCCCCCCCCCCCCCCCGCCACCCCCCCCCCCCCCCCCCCTTCACATCCCCCGGGGGGGGGGGGGGCGCGCCGCCCCCCCCCCCCCCCTCGTCTCGGGAAAAGCCCGTCGCGCCGCAGGCGCGGCTATCGGATCGGACCGGGTCATTCGGAATCCACCACTTCGACCACCTGGAACAGGTTCGGCACCGCCGGGCACGGCGCCAGCTCGTTCTCGATCACGTCCGACAGCCGCGTCTGGTGCAGGAACACGTAGACATTGGCGCTCAACCCCTGCCACAGCCGGTTGCACAGCGATTGCGCCTTGCTCCCCGAGGACCCGCCCGAGGCGCCCGCGCCGATATGCATGGCATCCACCTTCTCGTCGACCGCCGCCAGCACGTCCACCGCGCGGATCTCGGTCGCGGGGCGCGCCAACCTGTAGCCGCCGCCGGGACCTCGCACTGACTCCACCAGCCCGGCCCGGCGCAGCTTGACGAAAAGCTGTTCGAGATAGGGCAGCGACACGCTCTGGCGCTGCGCGATCTCGCCCAGCGTGACCAACCGGCCCTCGGGCTGCAACGCGATGTCGGCCAGCGCAACCATGGCATACCGCCCCTTCGTCGAAAGCTTCATGGCGCGGGCCCTTCCCTTCGTGCCGAGAGGCGCGAGAATGTTGACCTTTCCCGCGCCAATGCCTATGTGCGTCGAACCCGGCCACCCCCGGCCCGGCCCATCCGATTAGAGCCGTTCTAAAGTACCCGAGCGAACTCGTCAAGAATGACAGCGGCGCTTCCAGACGGACGAACAGACAGGATCCGACCTACATGCCCGAGGTTATCTTTCCCGGACCCGAAGGCCGCCTCGAAGGCCGCTACCACCCTCAGAAGGAACGCGACGCGCCCATCGCCATCGTGCTGCATCCGCATCCGCAATTCGGCGGCACCATGAACAACAAGGTCGTCTATAACCTGCATTACGCCTTTTACAACCTGGGCTTCACCGTGCTGCGGTTCAATTTCCGAGGGGTCGGGCGCAGCCAGGGCGAATACGACCAGGGCGTGGGCGAGTTGAGCGACGCGGCCTCGGCACTGGATTATCTCCAGTCGATGAACAACAATTCCAAGCATTGCTGGGTCGCGGGTTTCTCCTTCGGGGCCTGGATCGGGATGCAACTCCTGATGCGTCGGCCCGAGATCACCGGCTTCGTCTCGGTCTCGCCGCCCGCCAACATGTACGACTTCTCCTTCCTGGCGCCCTGCCCCTCCTCGGGCCTGGTCATCAACGGCACCAACGACCGGGTGGCCCCGCCCGCCGACACCAATAACCTGGTGGGCAAGCTGCACGAACAGAAGGGCATCACCATCACCCATCAGGAGATCGAGGGCGCCGACCATTTCTTCCAGGGTCCGCACATGGACACGCTGATCGGCTCCGTCAGCGACTATGTCAAACGCCGCCTGACCGAGACCACGCGATGACCACGATCGAACGGCTTGCCTCGGCCTTGGCCGACGACGTGATGAGCGCCATGGACGAGACCGGCGACGACCGGCTCTTCGTCGAGGTGGGCAAGGTGCTGGCCGCCGCCTCGCAGACGCTGGAAGAGGCGTTTCTCACCGAGATCCGAGTGCGCCTGGCCGAGCGCAGCGCGCGCCGCTTCCTGGAACGGCGGCTGGCGGCGCATCAGGCCGACAAGGCCGGGACGAATGGCTGACACCGCCCGGCTCGAGGCGCAGATCGCCTTCCTGCGCGAGGCGGACCGGCTGAAATCCGTGTTGCGCGCCTCGCGCCTGATCCACGAGGACCGGCGCGAGAATTCGGCCGGGCATTCCTGGCATGTCATGCTCTACGCGCTGGTCCTGGCCGAGCAGGCCGGGCCCGGGGTCTCGCCCGACCGCGTGCTTCGGATGCTGTTGCTGCACGATCTGGTCGAGATTGACGCGGGCGACCACCCGATCCACGGCGCGGTCGACGAGGGCGCGAAGGCGGCCGAGGAAACCTCCGCGGCCGAGCGCCTCTTCGGGCTGCTGCCCGACGACCAGGCCGTGGCCTATCGCGCGCTCTGGGACGAGTTCGAGGCGGGCGACAGTGCCGACGCGCGCTTCGCCCGGGCCATCGACCGGTTCCAGACACCGATAGCCAATCTCGCCAATGGCGGTGGCACATGGGCGGCGTTCGACGTGACCATGGCGCAGATGGAAACCCGCGTGGGCCGCCCGATCACGCGCGGCGCGCCGGGGCTCTGGGCCTGGCTGCGCCCGCGCCTGTCCGCCTGGTTCGACGCGCGTTAACCCCCGCCCAGAAGCCCGCAATCCGGCCAGCCATAGCCCCATCGCCAGGGCAGCCCGGAACAGGGTGCCCCGCCCAGCCGCACCGCCTCGAACATGGCCGCCGCGATGGCCGCGTAGGCGGTGGAAATCTGCGCCTCGCTCATCCCGTAGCGGGCCTGCAAATCCGGGCTGCGCGCATCCTCGGTGGCGATCACGCAGGCGCGCAGGGCTTGGTCGGCCTCCAGCCGGGCGGTGAAACTGGCCTTCGGCGCGGGATCGGCCCCGCCCGCGTGATAGGCCCGGTCATGGCTGACGCAGCAGGCCTCCCAGGGCGGCGCATCGAGATGCGCGGCAGCAAAGGCGGGAATAGCCCGCGCCGTGGCAGTCCAGACCGCCGAGAGCCCGCCGGAACAGCCGTCCGTGGTGAAAGGGGCCAGCGCTGCCTCTTCGCGCACCCGCGCGAGCCGCTCATGCGCGGCCAGTTCCAGCCGGTCGAGCGGCCCCGGCGCCTCCTGCGCGGGATCGGCCCACCCCGGGCCTGTTAGCACCAGCACCAGGCCGATCAGCGCCGGGCGCAACTCAGGGCGAGTCATCGCGATAGGCCTTGCGCTCGAGGTCAACGCCCAGCCGGTCGGCCAGCAGGAGCACCGCGCGCTCGCCGCGGCTCAGCGCTTCGCGCTGGGCCAGCACGTCGCGCGCCAAAGCGGGCTCGTTGGTGATCAGCCCCGAGGCCCCCAGCGACACCATGGCCGACATCGAGAGCGCATCGTCCACCGTCCAGACATAAAGCGGCTTGCCCCGCTCGCGCAGCTTGCGCACCAGGAGCGGCGATGCGGCGGCCTGGTTGACGGCCAGGAAGTCCACGTCAAGCTCCCAGACCCGCCCCAGCGAAGCCGAAGCCAGCAGCCCCGCCGGCCAGTCGGGGCGCAGCCCGGCCATCTTGCGCACGCCCGGCAGTTTCAGGGACATGACCTGCACCTGATCCTCCATCCCGGCGGCCGCCACGATCTCGGCCACGCGCGCCTCCAGCCGCTCGTCGTGGCCGTAGTATTTCAGCTCGATCAGCACGCCCGCCCGCCCCTTGGCAGCGTCGAGCACGGCGCGCAGGGTGGGCGCGCGTTCTGCCTCGTAGTCGGGGCCGAACCAGCTGCCGATGTCGATCTCGGCGATGTCCTCCATGGTGGCGTCCCAAACCTTCAGATCGACGCCCGCGATCTTCATGAAATCGCTGTCATGGATCACCACCACCTCGCCGTCGGCGGTCTCCTGCACGTCGATCTCGACCCAGTCGGCGCCATCCTCAATGGCCTTCTCGACGGCGGCCATGGTGTTCTCGGGGCGCGCGCCAGCGACCCCGCGATGGGCGATCAG
>DOIS01000297.1:0-1662 GCA_003511785.1 Paracoccaceae bacterium | reverse complement strand
CTCTCGGGGCGCGCGCCAGCGGCCCCGCGATGGGCGATCACCTCGACCCGGTCCGCCGGCCCGCGCGCATCCGCCGCCATCAGGCCCAGCCCGGCCACCACCACAGCGACCCCTGCCGCCACGATCAGCGCCGGCGCCAGCCAGCCGGGGGCGGGCCGCGCCGCGAGGCGTGTATCTCCGGGCCAGTCGGCCTGGGCCATCAGCAGCACCGCCAGCGCGCCGGAACTCCATGCGCCCACGACCAGACTCAGAATCGACCAAAGCGCCACGCAGATCAGCAACACCCGGACCAGCGCACCCAGGTCGTCCCCGGCCCAGCCCGCGGCGGTCTCGCTGATCCAGCCCATCACGGCGAAGGGAACGCCCACGAGGATCGCCGAGAGCGCGGCCCAGAGCAGCACCGCCCAGACCAGCCGCAGCCGGCGCCCCCTCATCCGCGCGCGGCTGGCGGCGAAACTGGCCCGCGCGCCGATGCCCGAGAACAGCACCAACGGCAGGGCCAGCGCCCAGCCCGAGAGCTTGCGCAACAGCACCAGCGCCATCAGCGCCAGTACGGCGCCGATCAACAGCACCGCGGTGACGAATTCGGGCGGTCTCTGGCTGAGGTAATAGTTGATGTCGAAGGCGGTCAGACGGGTGGCATAGATCCAGCCCGCCAGCAGGAGGAACGGCAGGCTCAGCGCAAGAACCCGCAAAAGCAACAGCGCGGCGAAGGCCGAAAGTCGCCCCAGCCGCGGCAGCACCGTGCCCACCGCGTCGAGGAACCGATGCGTGCCCCACATGCGATCGTTGAGCGCCACGCTCATCATAAAGCCCAGGTTCAGCACCCCGAGTGCCAGCGCCAGCGAGGCCACCGCCAGAAGCGCCACGAAACCCAGCGGCGACAGCAGGAACCAGGCAATGTCGAAATCGGCCAGCGCCGGCTCGCCCGAGAGCGCCACCGCCGCCCGCAAGGTCAGCGCCAGAAACGGGCCCAGCACCGCCGCGAGCAGCACGTTGAACGTCAGTTGCGACAGCACCAGCGGCCACAGAAGCCTGCGCGCCGTATCGTAAGCGGCGAAAACACCGCCGCGGGACCCCGAGGCCATGAGCATTTCCCTGTTTTGGCGGGAAGATTAGGCGCAAGCCCGGATCGCGTCGACGGAAACCGCCACCTCGTTGCGCTTTTTTCGGTATACATCTGCATACCGCGCTTTCGCCCGCCCGACAAATCCCCTACATAGGCCCCAGCTGCGCAACCCAATCACCAAGGTGCTTCCCATGGCCAAGATCAAGGTAGAGAACCCCATCGTCGAGATGGACGGAGACGAGATGACCCGCATCATGTGGGACTTCATCAAGCAGAAGCTGATCCTGCCCTATCTCGACATCGACCTGCTCTATTACGACCTGGGGCTGGAGGAACGCGACCGCACCGATGACGCGATCACCGTCGAGGCGGCCGAAAAGACCCGCGAGGTCGGCGTGGCGGTAAAATGCGCCACCATCACCCCCGACGAGGCCCGGGTCGAGGAGTTCGGCCTCAAGCGCATGTATCGCAGCCCCAACGGCACCATCCGCAACATCCTGGGCGGCGTGATCTTCCGCCAGCCGATCATCTGCCGCAACGTGCCGCGCCTTGTGCCGGCTCGGACCAAACCCATCGTGTTGGGCCGACATGCC
>DOIS01000024.1:878-2627 GCA_003511785.1 Paracoccaceae bacterium | reverse complement strand
CGGGCTGATCCCGATGTTCCTGCCGGATTACCAGAGCGTGACCGATGACGGGGTACGCTCTGCTTTCACCGAGATCTGGGGCTCGGAGGATTTCAGCGCCGAGACGGGGCTGACCGTGGTCGAGATCATGGACGCGATCCATGCCGGTTCGATCAAGGGGATGTATATCCTGGGCGAGAACCCGGCCATGAGCGATCCCGACGTGGACCATGCCCGCGCCGCGCTGGCGCGGCTGGAGCATCTCGTGGTGCAGGATATTTTCCTCACCGAAACAGCGAGCTATGCCGACGTGATCCTTCCCGCCAGCGCCTGGGCCGAGAAATCCGGGACCGTGACAAACACCAACCGCCAGGTGCAGATGGGCCGCCCGGCGATCCGGCCTCCGGGTGATGCACGCGAGGACTGGTGGATCACGGTCGAGCTGGCCCGGCGGCTGGGGCTCGACTGGAGCTATCGCCACCCGCGGGAGGTGTTTGCCGAGATGGCCCGTTCGATGCGATCGCTCGACAACATCACCTGGGAAAGGCTGGAGGCGGAGGGCGCTGTGACCTACCCGTCGCATTCGCTCGACGATCCGGGCCAGGCGGTAGTGTTCGGCGAGGGCTTCCCGCGCGCGGGCGGGCGTGCCCGGTTCACCCCGGCCAGCGTGGTTCCGCCGGACGAGGTGCCGGACGCGGACTATCCCTTCGTGCTGATTACCGGGCGCCAACTGGAGCATTGGCATACCGGCTCGATGACCCGTCGCGCGACGGTGCTGGATGCGGTGGAGCCGGAGGCCAATTGCTCGCTGCATCCGCGGACCCTCCGGCGGCTGGGGGTCGATCCCGGCGGGTTGGTGCGGCTGACCACGCGGCGCGGCTCGGTTACGCTCATGGCGCGGGCGGACCGGGCGGTGGCCGAGGACAACGTGTTCATGCCCTTCGCCTTCGTCGAGGCGGCAGCGAACATCCTGACCAACCCGGCGCTCGACCCTTACGGCAAGATCCCCGAGTTCAAGTATTCCGCGGTGCGCGTCGAGAAGGTCGAGACGGTGGCGGCGGAGTAGGGTCGCGCGATTTGCCATACGCCCCGGAGAGAGAGGGGCCGGAGCGCGAGAGGCTGCGGCTCCGACCGCTCTTAATTGGGGGGCTTGGTATGGTGAGACGAGACCGCGCTCGCCTGTCGTGGCCGCGGCAGCGTCCGCTCGTCGCCGCGGGAGACAGGCGGTTCGACGGGTCCGGGCGGTCGCCGCACAGTGGGAAGGCGCGATGCGGCGGGTGGACGATCCGTCGATAGAAAGGGGCGAGAAGAGGTGGGCGAAGGCCCTATGGCTGGGTCGATAGGGGACGTGCCGTGACCTGAATTCAGGAACAGGAGGGTTACGCGCCCTGTGCCCCCCGCGCAGCGCCAGGTTCCCATCATGCCCCCGGCCAGCGGCACGAGCATTGCGGAGTTCGCTAGGTGCGCCGTCTGATCACGATGAGCGGCCTCGGCCAAGAGACAGATGCTGCGCATCCGAACTGGGCTTGGGCAGAGAGGCGGCGCCAGGGTGGACGCCTTGGCCCGGGCGGGGGCGTCTCGGGCCGGAAGATCAACGGCTCCTGTGGCTTGGCGCTGGCGCGGAGTTGTTCGCCGCACGCCTTTTTCCGGCGGCGTTGGCGCAGCAACAGATCGGAGACGCCGCCCGGCCGTGCCGAGAGGCGTTGGCCGCGAGAAAGATATTGCCCACTCGGACTTGGCCCGGCCCGGGCCGGGGCGCCGGGGGCTCGG
>DOIS01000024.1:0-532 GCA_003511785.1 Paracoccaceae bacterium | reverse complement strand
CTCGGCCCAGGTGGGGCGCCTCGGGCCGGAGGGACAGCGGCCTTTGGCCTGAAGGGGCAAGGCGGGTGGACGTGGTAATGGCCGGCGCCCGGACATGGGTCTGGGCGGGGCCAGGATAGGTTCCCCGCAGGAAATGCGCTGGGGGCCGGTGGGCCGCACCGGCCCACGACCGAGAGGGTCAGGCGACCTCGGCCAGCACCCGGGTCAGCGCCCGGTCCAGCGCGTCCACCGCGCCGTCCAGTTCGGACTCGCTGGCGATGAAGGGCGGGGCGAGGAGCACGTGGTCCCCGTGCCGCCCGTCGCGCGTGCCGCTCATGGGATAACAGATCAGCCCCTCGTCGAAGGCGGCTTTCTTCAGTTTGCCGGCCAGCCCGTCGCCCGGCTCGAACGGGGTCTTTCCCTCGCGGTCGGCCACGAATTCGAGGCCCCGGAACGGCTCTGTTGTACAAATCGGCTGAACGCCGAGGTTCCCCTTTCCCCGGACGGACTCATCCCAAGAGCTCTGTGACTGGTATGCCGAGCGCGGTGTAGT
>DOIS01000252.1 GCA_003511785.1 Paracoccaceae bacterium | reverse complement strand
TTTCTGGCACATCACCCTGCCGGTGCTGGCCTCGACCATCGCGGCCTTCGCCACGCTGACCCTGCTCACCAAGAACAGCTTTCTCGACGAGATCAAGAAGCACTACGTGATGACCGCCCGCGCCAAGGGGTTGTCGGAACGGCAGGTGCTTTACGGTCATGTCTTCCGCAACGCGATGCTGATCGTGATCGCGGGCTTTCCGGCGGTGTTCATCGGCGTGTTCTTCTCGGGCAGCCTCATCATCGAGACGATCTTCTCGCTCGACGGTCTGGGGCGTCTGGGCTTCGAGGCGGCGGTGGCGCGCGACTACCCGGTGATCTTCGGCACGCTGTTCATCTTCGGCCTCATCAGCCTGGTGGTCGGTATCCTGTCGGACATCATGTATGTGCTGGTCGATCCGCGCATCGACTTCGAGCGGCGGGAGGGCTGAGCCATGGCCGAGCGCAAGCCGCCGCTGGCCCCCGACCAGCGCCCCGCCCCCGCGAACCACGCCACGGACGCGGGCGACGCGCCGATCTCGCCGCGCGGGCGGTGGCTGTCGCCATTGAACCAGCGGCGCTGGCGCAACTTCCGCCGCAACGGGCGGGCCTTCTGGTCGCTCATCATCTTCTCGATCCTGTTCGGCCTGTCGCTCTTTGCCGAGTTCATCGCCAACGACAAACCGATCCTGGTGCAGTATCGCGGCGAGTTCTTCACGCCGGTCTTCAATTTCTACCCGGAAACCGCCTTCGGCGGCGATTTCCAGACCGAAGCCGCCTATCGCGACCCCGAGGTGGAATGCCTGATCGCCAGCGGTGGGCTGGACATGTGTTTCGACGACCCCGAGGGCATTGTGGCCCAGATCGAGGCGGGCACCTTCCAGGCCGACAATTTCGAGGAAGGCTGGGCAATCTGGCCGCCGATCCCCTATTCCTTCCGCACCACGGTGGACCGCCCCGGCGCGGCGCCCCTGCCGCCGAATTCGCAGAACTGGCTGGGCACCGACGACACCAAGCGCGACGTGCTGGCCCGCGTGATCTACGGGTTCCGGCTGTCGATCCTGTTCACGCTGGTGGTGACGCTGGCGGCCAGCCTGATGGGCATCTTCGCCGGCGCGATCCAGGGCTTTTTCGGCGGGCTTCTCGACCTGATCTTCCAGCGGTTGATCGAGATCTGGCAGGCGACGCCCTCGCTTTACGTCATCATCATCATGTTCGCGGTGCTGGGGCGAAGTTTCTGGCTTCTCGTGCTGCTGATGGTGTTGTTTTCCTGGACCGCCCTGGTGGGCGTGGTGCGGGCCGAGTTCCTGCGCGCGCGCAACCTCGAATACGTGCGCGCGGCCAAGGCGCTGGGCGTGGGCAACATGACGATCATGTTCCGCCACATGCTCCCCAATGCCATGGTGGCCACGCTGACCATGCTGCCCTTCATCGTCACCGGCACCATCGCCACGCTGGCCTCGCTCGACTTCCTGGGCTTCGGCCTGCCGTCCTCGGCGCCCTCGCTGGGCGAGCTGACGCTCCAGGCGAAACAGAACCTCCAGGCGCCCTGGCTGGCCTTCACCGCGTTCTTCACCTTCGCCATCATGCTGTCGCTGCTCGTGTTCATCTTCGAGGGTGTGCGCGATGCGTTCGATCCCCGAAAGACCTTCAAATGAGCCTACTCACGGTGGAAAACCTGCGCGTGTCCTTCCAGCAGGACGGCAAGGTGACGGAAGCCGTGCGCGGTGTCTCCTTCACGCTGGACCGGGGCGAGACGGTGGCGCTGGTGGGCGAAAGCGGGTCGGGCAAGTCGGTCACGGCGCTTTCCACCGTGTCGCTTCTGGGCGACAGCGCGCGGGTCGAGGGGTCGGTGACCTATAACGGCCAGCAGATGATCGGCGCCGACGAGAGGCGGCTGATGGAGGTGCGCGGCAACGACATCAGCTTCATCTTCCAGGAGCCGATGACCTCGCTCAACCCGCTGCACACGATCGAGAAGCAGCTGGCCGAAAGCCTGGCGCTGCACCAGGGCATCGCCGGTGAAGACGCGCGGAGGCGCATCCTCGAACTGATGAACAAGGTGGGCATCCGCGAGCCGGAAAAGCGCCTGACCGCCTATCCGCACGAATTATCCGGCGGGCAGCGCCAGCGCGTGATGATCGCCATGGCGCTCGCCAACAAGCCCGACGTGCTGATCGCCGACGAGCCGACCACCGCGCTCGACGTGACGATCCAGGCGCAGATCCTCGAGTTGCTTGCCGACCTCAAGCGCACCGAGAACATGGGCCTTCTCTTCATCACCCACGATCTCGGCATCGTGCGCCGGGTGGCCGACAAGGTCTGCGTGATGAAGGACGGAGAGATCGTCGAGGCCGGCCCGACCGAGGCGCTATTTGCCGACCAGCAGCACCCCTATACGCAGAAGCTGCTGGCCGCCGAGCCCTCGGGCGCCCCGGATCCGGTTCAGCCCAAGGCCGAGGAGATCGTGCGCACGGACAATCTCAAGGTCTGGTTTCCGATCAAGAAAGGGCTGCTCAAGCGCACGGTGGATCACGTCAAGGCGGTGAACGACGCCACAATCCGCGTGCGCGCCGGCGAGACGCTGGGCATCGTCGGCGAAAGCGGTTCGGGAAAGACCACGCTGGCGCTCGCGATCATGCGGCTGATCTCGTCCGAGGGCGGCATCACCTTTCGCGGCGACGATGTGCGCCGCTGGTCCACGCGCGAGTTGCGCCGGCTGCGCAAGGACATGCAGATCGTGTTCCAGGACCCGTTCGGCTCGCTCTCCCCGCGCATGACCTGCGCCCAGATCATCGCCGAGGGGTTGTCGATCCACAAGGTCGACCCCCACCGCGCGCCGCGCGAGTTGGTGGCCCAGGCGATGCGCGAGACCGGGCTCGACCCGGCATCGATGGACCGCTACCCGCACGAGTTCTCGGGCGGGCAGCGCCAGCGCATCGCCATCGCGCGTGCCATGGTGCTGCGGCCCCGGCTGCTGGTGCTGGACGAGCCGACCTCGGCGCTCGACATGACGGTGCAGGTGCAGATCGTGGACCTTCTGCGCGACCTGCAACGCAAATACGGGTTGGCCTATCTGTTCATCAGTCACGACCTGAAGGTGGTGCGCGCCATGTCGCACCAGATCGTGGTGATGAAACAGGGCGACGTGATGGAGCAGGGCCGGGCCGAGGACGTATTCGAGCGGCCACAGACGGAGTATACGAGGGCGCTGATCGCGGCGGCGGGGTAAGGTCTCGGGCGGCGTGGGTTGCAAACCCACCCTACGCGGGACGGCCCGGGACTGGGAAAAGGCCCGGCGAGGGCCTTTCCCGGTTCAGATCGGTCTTAGATCGCCGCGCTATGCTTGGTCTTGGAAGGGTCGTAGGCGTCGAAAACGCGCGCGATCATCCGGGTGAGGGGCCGCGCCTCATGCGGGACAAACAGCCCGTCGCGGCTCACCTCGATCATGCCGGGGAAGGCGTCCGACGCCTCGGCGAAGAGCGCGTCGAGCCGGGCCTGGTCCACGCCGAACCGCGACCGCATCTCGGCGGCATCGATGCGGAAATCGCACATCAGCGCCTCGATCATCCGCCCGCGCAAACTGTCCTCGCCGGTGAACACATGCCCGCGCGAGGTCGAGAAGCGCCCCTCGCGGATCTTCCCCGTATGCGCGGCGGTGGCCGGCGCGTTCTGGGCATAGCCTTGCGGGAAGCGCGCGATGGAGGACGCGCCCACCGCCAGCAGCACCTCGGACTGGTCGTCCGTGTAGCCCTGGAAGTTGCGTTTCAGCCGCCCGGCCTCCTGCGCCACGGTCAGCCCGTCGGTCTTGGTCGCGAAATGGTCGATCCCGATCTCGGCGTAATCGTCCCACATGAACAGCCGCCGGGCGGTATCGAACAGGTCCAGCCGCTGTTCCGGCGTGGGCAGGGCGTCCGAGGGGATCAGCTGTTGCCGCTTGGACATCCAGGGCACATGGGCATAGCCGTAGAGCGCCACGCGGTCGGGGTTGAGCGACAGAAGCTTCTGCACGCTCTCGGTCATCCGCGCACGGGTCTGGTGCGGCAGGCCATAGAGGATGTCGGCGTTCAGGCTCTGGATGCCGCGGGCGCGAATCATCTCGACCGCCTCTCGGGTCACGTCATAGCTCTGGATGCGCCCGATGGTTTCCTGGATCTGCGCGTCGAAATCCTGCACCCCGATCGAGGCCCGGTTCATTCCCGCCGCGGCCAGCGCGTCGAGTCGCGCCTCGTCGATCTCGTTCGGGTCGATCTCGACCGAGAACTCGGCGCCCTCGGCGAAGGGCGCCAACTCTGCGATGGCGCCGGCCAGGTCGGTCATCATCGTCGGGCTGAGCAGGGTGGGCGTGCCGCCGCCCCAGTGCAGCCGCGACAGGCGGACCCCTTCGGGCAGATGCCGCGCCATGAGCGCGATCTCGGCCTTCAACGTCTCGAGATAGGTCAGCATCGGGCTGTCGCTCTGGGTGCCCTGGGTGCGGCAGGCGCAGAACCAGCACAGGCGCCGGCAGAACGGCACATGCACATAGAGCGAGACCGAACTGCCCGGCGCGATTCGCCCGATCCAGTCGGCATAACGATCGGGCCCCACATCGTTTCCGAAGTGGGGCGCGGTCGAATAACTGGTATAACGCGGCACCTTGGCGTCAAAGAGTCCCAAGGAGGCCAATTGAGATTTGTATGTCATGCGTATATCTTAAAATCCAAAATTCGAGGCATCAACCTTGACGCAGATCAAGTGGCTCAGACATGCAGATTCCGACGCCCCACGCCCTTGCGAAATGCGATGATTGCCCGATCCGGCATCGGGCGGTCTGCGCGCGATGCGAACCCAACGAGTTGCAGAGCCTCGAGGAGATCAAGTATTATCGCAGCTTCGAGGCCGGGCAGACGATCATCTGGTCGGGCGACAAGATGGGCTTCGTGGGCTCGGTGGTCTCGGGCATCGCCACGCTGACCCAGACCATGGAGGACGGACGCACCCAGATGGTGGGGCTTCTGCTGCCCAGCGACTTCGTCGGCCGCCCGGGGCGCGAGGGGGCGCCCTATGACGTCGTGGCCACCACCGACATCGTGATGTGCTGCTTCCGCAAGAAACCGTTCGAACAGATGATGGCCGCCACGCCGCATATCGCCCAGCGGCTGTTGCAGATGACGCTGGACGAGCTCGACGCCGCGCGCGAATGGATGCTGGTGCTGGGGCGCAAGACCGCGCGCGAGAAGATCGCGAGCCTTCTGTCGATCATCGCGCGGCGCGACGCCTCGGTCAGCCCGAACGGCGCGCAAAGCCCGATGGTCTTCGACCTGCCGCTCACGCGCGAGGCAATGGCCGATTACCTGGGCCTGACGCTGGAGACGGTCAGCCGGCAGATGTCGGCGCTGAAGAAGGACGGGGTGATCCGCCTCGAGGGCAAGCGCCACGTCACCGTGCCCGACATGTGCCGCCTGATGGAAGAGGCCGGCGACGACAGCGACGGCGGCTTCCTGGTTTGAGGTCCATGTCGGTTTCTTTCAAAGAAACCGACCGAAATCCTTCAAGGATTTCGGCGCCGGTGGCGCAACGCGCGGTCCGCTAACCACCTGGAAGCCTTGCGCGCCCTATACCTTCCCCCGTTCATGGACGCCGGGCAAGCGGTGGCGCGCTTGCCCAAACACAACAGGACGATGCGGGCCTCGGGAGACCGGGGCTGTCTCTCTCATGGGCGAGAAGCGGGCCTGACACCCCAGATCCCCTGTCCGACCGGCGGCGCCGCCACCTTTCATTACCGCTGCGGGGCGCTGCCCCGGAAGACCCGATCCGACCCTCCCCCGGGGCGCCCGAAGGCGCCGCCGGGCCGAACCCGTGCGCGGGGTCTTGCCTTGCGGGGCGTCCGGGGCCCATGATGCGGCAAGGTTATCGGAGAGACCCCATGCAGTTCGAAAGCGTCATCGCCATGCTGATCGTCGGCGTTCTGGCCGGCTGGATCGCCGGCAGGATCATGCGCGGGCGCGGCTTCGGCCTGATCGGCAATATCGTCGTCGGCATCGTCGGCGCCTTCCTGGCCGGGCTGATCTTCCCGGCGCTGGGCTTCGCCGTGGGCGGGGGGATGTTCGCTTCGATCTTTCACGCCACGATCGGGGCGGTGATCCTGCTGGTGCTCATCAGCCTGTTGCGCAAGGTCTGAGCCGGACGCGAAAAGGCCCGCGACCGTCCGGCGGCGCGGGCCTTCCTCTCCCCATCCCCAGGGGCCGACGGGCGCCTCAGTGCGCCATGAACACCGGCACGTCGGATTTCTCCAGCATGTTGCGCGTGGCGCCGCCCAGGATCGCCTCGCGGAACCGCGAGTGGCCATAGGCGCCCATCACGATCATGTCGGCGCCGGTATCGGCCGCGTGCCGGTTCAGGATGTCGGACACGCGCGGCATCGTCTTGCTGAGCACGTCGATCTCGCACTGCGCGCCGTGGCGCGCCAGCATCTGCGACAGCATCCCGCCCGGGTCCGAGCGTTCCGGTCCGTGCGCGGGCGGGTCGATGACCACGATCCGCACGCAGTCGGCGGCGGCGAGGAAGGGCAGGGCCAGCTTGATCGCGCGCAGCGACTCGCGGCTTTCGTTCCAGGCGACCAGCACTGTCTTGGGCGCGGGCTTGGGCGTGCCCTTGTCCGGCACCACCAGGACCGGGACACCCGCGTCGAACATGGCCGCCTCGATCACCGGCTCGACCTCGGCGCCCCGGTTCTCGCCATAGGGATGCGGCATCACGACCAGGTCGGCAAAGCGCGCGCGATAGGCGACGTGACGCCCCAGGTCGGCGATCTGGGCGATGCCCTCCTCGGCGGACCAGCGCACGCCGGACTGGCCCAGCACCTTGTTGGCCTTGGCCAGCAACTCGGCGGCCTCGGCATTGGCGCGGCTCAGGGTCTCCTGCAACACCATCGCGCTGGCTCCGGCATAGTAATAGCCGGTCTGGGTGCGGTCCACGCCCAGGCAGAGCGCCTCGGCATGGGCGTCCTGGGCCTCGGCCAGCGCGATCATGTGGTTGAGCGGCGCATCGGCGATCTTGTCGTCGGTCAGAACCGTGAGAAGCGATTTGTAAGTCATTTTGGCCTCATGGATATTCAGGCCGGCCGGCCCTGGCCGCCTTGCGGGCGGCGCTGGTTGATTTGTGTCCGAATACGTCTCACAGATTGCCGCAGGACGTCTTGATGCAGATCAAAGCACCCTTTCCGGCCCTCGCACATCTAGACCCGGATCGGAATCCGTCTCGCGCGGCGTGAGAATCGCACATGGTACGACGAAGGGACGCAAAATGTCGAACTATATCAAGCTTATCGTGCTTGGGCTGGTCGCGTTGTTCGCAATGCTCGCGATCAACTACGCTCGCGATCTGGCTTATATGGTGCACGCGATGATCATCTGCGCGGTCGCCATCGGGCTTTTCATCTGGACCCTGCGCCGCACGGGCGATCCGGCCCCGGCCGGGAACGTGAGCGCGGAATACATGGACGATGTGGTCCGCTACGGGGTCATCGCCACCGCCTTCTGGGGCGTGGTCGGCTTCCTGGCCGGCGTGTTCATCGCCTTCCAGCTGGCCTATCCGCAGCTCAACTTCGAATGGGCACAGGGCTATGCCAATTTCGGGCGGCTGCGTCCGCTGCACACCTCGGCGGTGATCTTCGCCTTCGGCGGCAACGCTCTGATCGCCACGTCCTTCTACGTCGTCCAGCGCACCAGCGCCGCGCGTCTCTGGGGCGGCAACCTGGCCTAGTTCGTGTTCTGGGGCTGCCAGCTGTTCATCGTGCTGGCGGCGACCGGCTACCTGCTGGGTGGTACCCAGTCCAAGGAATACGCCGAGCCTGAGTGGTATGTGGACCTTTGGCTGACCGTGGTCTGGGTGGCCTATCTGGCCGTCTTCCTGGGCACGATCGTCAAGCGCAAGGAGCCGCATATCTACGTGGCCAACTGGTTCTACCTGTCCTTCATCGTCACCGTGGCCATGCTCCACCTGGTCAACAATGCCACCATCCCGGTCAGCATCTGGGGCTCGAAATCGGTCATCGTCTGGCCGGGCGTGCAGGATGCGATGGTGCAGTGGTGGTATGGCCACAACGCCGTGGGCTTCTTCCTGACCGCCGGATTCCTGGGCATGATGTACTACTTCATCCCGAAGCAGGCCGAGCGTCCGGTGTTCAGCTACAAGCTGTCGATCGTGCACTTCTGGGCGCTGATCTTCATCTACATCTGGGCCGGACCGCACCACCTGCACTACACCGCGCTGCCCGACTGGGCCTCGACCCTGGGCATGGTGTTCTCGATCGTGCTGTGGATGCCCTCCTGGGGCGGCATGATCAACGGCCTGATGACGCTGTCGGGCGCCTGGGACAAGCTGCGCACCGACCCGGTGATCCGCATGATGGTGATCTCGGTCGGCTTCTACGGCATGTCCACCTTCGAAGGTCCGATGATGTCGATCCGCGCGGTCAACTCGCTGTCGCACTACACCGACTGGACCATCGGTCACGTCCACTCCGGCGCGCTTGGCTGGAACGGCATGATCACCTTCGGCGCGCTCTACTTCCTGGTGCCCGTGCTTTGGAAGCGTGAGCGGCTCTACTCGCTTGGCCTCGTCTCCTGGCACTTCTGGCTCGCCACCATCGGCATCGTGCTCTACGCCGCCTCGATGTGGGTGACCGGCATCATGGAAGGCCTGATGTGGCGCGAAGT
>DOIS01000082.1 GCA_003511785.1 Paracoccaceae bacterium | reverse complement strand
GCGCCACGTCGCGCTCGGCCTCAGCCAGGGTCTCGCCCAGTTCGAACCGCGCGTCATAGGCCAGTAGCGTGCAGGCCAGCACCGCCGGGCGCGCGGCCCCGCGCCGCTTGACGACCATGCGCGACGAGGCGCACATCACGTCCTCGGGCGATTTGTCCAGGATGTCCCAGCAGGCGGTGGTGATCTCGGGCACTTCGGCGGTCTCGTCCATCTCGGGGAAGATCACGCAGGCCGCCGGGTCGTGTGCGTCGATGGCAAACCCGTGCCGTGCGAAGAGCGCGGCGAATCCCGCGCGCGCCTCGGCCTCGTCCTCGTCCCAGAGCGATCGGCCCGCCACCGCCATCGGCACGCCCGCGTCGCGCAGCCAGCACATGCCCTCAAGTGTCTTGCCGAAACTGCCCGCGCCGCGCTCCTCCTCGTGGCGGGCCGGGTCGTGATGATCCAGCGAGATGCGCAGGGTGAGCCGGCCGGGAAAGCGCGCGTTGAGATCGGCGATCCCATCGCGCATCTTGCGCCGCATCATCGGGCGCATGGCGTTGGTCAGGATCAGCACGTCCAGCCCGGCCTCAAGCGCGGCCTCGGCCATGCCGATCATCTGCGGGTTCATGAAGGGCTCGCCCCCCGGTGAACCCCACCTCGCGCAGCGGCCAGCCGCAGTCTTTGGCCTGGCCGAGATACTCCTCGATCTCGGCGCGGGTGAGATAGACCAGCGCGTCGTTGGTGGGGCTGCTCTCGATATAGCAATGCGCGCAGGTGATGTTGCACAGCGCCCCGGTGTTGAACCACAGCGTCTCGGCCCGGCTCAAGGCCACCCGGGCGCGCGGCTGGCCGTCGCGGGTCACGGCAGGGTCGCGGAATTTGCCTTGGTTGGCGTCGGGCAAGTCTTTCATGTGTCACTTCTTTTCATTTCGGTCGGGTTTGATCTAGCCTGAGGCGCAGGACAAGTTAAAGTCGCCGGCGCCGGCCCTGACCATATCGTGATGAGCGCCGGGCGCGGCGGGAGAGGGCGATGGTTTCGCGCGTGATACCGGTCGAGGCGTTCGACCTCGTGATCTTCGGCGGCACCGGCGACCTGGCCGGGCGCAAGATCCTGCCCGCGCTGTTCCGCCGGTATTGCGCGGGACAATTGCCCGAGGGCTCGCGCATCCTGGGCGCGGCGCGGGCCGATCTGGACCGCGCGGGCTATGCCGATTTCGCCCGGGCCGCGATCCGCGAGCACGCGCCGGGACGGCATTGCGAGGACGGCTCGCTGGAGGCGTTCCTCAAGCGCCTCGACTACGTGGCGGTGGATGCCTGCGGCGAGAGCGGCTGGGCGGCGCTGGCCGGCCGGCTGGCGGGTGGGGACCGTGTGCGGGCCTTCTACTTCTCGGTAGGGCCCGGCCTCTTCGGGGACCTGGCCCAGCGGTTGCGCCGGCACGGGTTGGCCGGGGCAGACAGCCGCATCGTGGTGGAAAAACCCTTTGGCCACGATCTGGAGAGCGCGCGGGCGCTCAATGCCACCTTGGCGGCGCAGTTCGACGAAGGGCAGATTTACCGCATCGACCATTACCTGGGAAAGGAAACGGTGCAGAACCTGATGGCCGTGCGCTTCGGCAACATGCTGTTCGAGCCGCTCTGGAACAGCCAGTATGTCGACCACATCCAGATCACCGTGGCCGAGACCGTGGGCGTGGGCGGGCGTGGCGAGTATTACGACCGCGCCGGCGCCATGCGCGACATGATGCAGAACCACCTGATGCAGTTGCTCTGCCTGATCGCCATGGAACCGCCGGCCAAGTTCGAACCCGACGAGGTGCGCGACGAGAAGGTCAAGGTCATCAAGGCGCTGGACCCGGTGGCGCCGCATCACATCGTGCGCGGGCAATACGAGGCGCGCGAGGGCGACGCCGAGGCGCACCCGTCCTATCGCGAGGCGGTGGACGATCCGCGCTCGACCACCGAGAGCTATGTCGCGCTCAAGGCGCATGTGTCGAACTGGCGGTGGGCGGGCACGCCCTTCTACCTGCGCACCGGCAAGCGGCTGGTGGCGCGGTCCTCGGTCATCAACGTGGTGTTCAAGGACGCGCCGCATTCGATCTTCGGCGCCGAGGCCGGGCGGCACGCCAACGTGCTGTCGATCCGGTTGCAGCCGAACGAGGGGATCACCCTGCGCGTCACCATCAAGGAGCCGGGGCCGGGGGGCATGCGCCTGGTAGATGTGCCGCTGGACATGTCCTTTGCCGAGGCGCTGGGGCCCGAGGGCGAGGACCCGCCCGACGCCTATGAGCGGCTCATCATGGACGGGATCCGGGGCAACCAGACGCTCTTCATGCGCGGCGACGAGGTCGAGGCCGCCTGGGCCTGGACCGACCCGATCATCGCCGGCTGGCAGGCGCGGGGCGAGGCGCCCAAACCCTATGACAGCGGCTCGACCGGGCCGCGCGACGCCGATCTGCTGATGGAGCGCGACGGGCGCAAATGGCGGGGGATCAACCCATGAAGTTTCTCGAATATGCCGACGAGGACATGCTGGCCATCGACCTGGCCAACGTGCTGGCGGGCGCGCTGAAACAGGCGCTCCTGCACCATGACACGGTGTCCTTCGCGGTGCCGGGCGGGAGCACGCCGGGGCCGGTCTTCGACCAGCTTTGCGCCGCGACGCTGGACTGGGACCGGGTGCATGTCTTTCCCACCGACGAACGCTGGGTGCCGGAGAGCGATCCGCGCTCGAACGCGGCACTGATCCGCGAGCGGCTGCTGGTGGCGCGGGCGGCGTCGGCACGGTTCCTGCCGCTTTACGCGCCCGTGGACGACCCCGAGGGCGCGCTGGCCGAGATCGAGGCGATGCTGCGCCCCGAGATGCCGATCTCGGTGCTGCTCCTGGGCATGGGGGCCGACATGCATACCGCCTCGCTGTTTCCCGGTGCGCCGGGGCTCGAAGGGGCCCTCGCCGCCGACGCCCCGATCCTGTCGGTGCAGCGCCCCGAGACCATGCCCGAAACCCGCGTGAGCCTGAACGCCCCCGCGCTGGACGGTGCCTTGCGCAAGCATCTGGTCATCACCGGGGCCGAGAAACGCGCCGCGCTGGAGCGCGCCATGAGCCTTCCGCCCGAAGAGGCGCCCATCAACGCGGTCCTGTCCGACATGACCGTGTTCTGGTCCGAATAGACCCGTTCATTCCTCCGCAACCCCTTTTTCATCAAGAAATTTAAAGGAGACGACCGCCCATGTGGGATGCGCTTTTTCACCACTGCGACCGCGCCCGGACACGCCGCTTCGCCGAGCTGTTCGAGGCCGACCCGGACCGGGCCGCGCGCTTCAGCGCCGCCGCCGACGAGCTTCTGTTCGACTATTCCAAGACCAATATCGACGCCGAGACCCGCGCGGCGCTGATCGACCTGTGCGACCGCGCGGGTCTCGCCGGGCGGCGCGACGCCATGTTCTCGGGCGCGCGGGTCAACGAGACCGAGGGCAGGGCGGTATTGCACAGCGCCTTGCGCAATCTCGACGGGGGCGCGGTCGCGGTGGACGGCGTCGATGTCATGCCCGGCGTGCGCGATACGCTTGATCGGATGCGCGCCTTTGCCCGGGCCGTGCGCGAGGGCGCGGTGGAGGCGCCGGGGGGCACGATCACCGACGTGGTCAATATCGGCATCGGCGGCTCGGACCTGGGGCCGATGATGGCCGCGCGGGCGCTCTCGCCCTATCGCGACGGGCCGCGCTGTCACTTCGTGTCCAACGTGGACGGGGCGCATGTGGCCGATACGCTGGCGCGGCTGGACGCGCGGCGCACGCTGGTGATCGTGGCCTCCAAGACCTTCACCACGCTCGAGACGATGACCAATGCCGAGACCGCCCGGGCCTGGCTCCAGGAGCGCGGCGGCGACGTGGCGCGGCAATGCGTGGCGCTGTCCTCGGCGGTCGACCGCGCCAGCGCCTTCGGCATCCCGGCCGAGCGGGTCTTCGGGTTCGAGGACTGGGTCGGCGGGCGTTATTCGCTCTGGGGGCCGATCGGGCTGTCGGTGATGCTGGCGGTGGGGCCGGGGCGGTTCGACGAGATGCTGCGCGGCGGGCAGGCGATGGACGACCATTTCCGCGCCGCCCCGTGGGAGCGGAACCTGCCGGTGCTGCTGGCGCTGGTCGGCCTCTGGCACGCGCAGGTCTGCGGGTATGCGACGCGCGCGGTGCTGCCCTACGAGCAGCGGCTGGAGCACCTGCCGGCCTATCTGCAACAGCTGGAGATGGAGAGCAACGGCAAGCGCGTGGCGATGGATGGCACCCCGCTGGAGGCGCCGTCGGGCCCGGTGATCTGGGGGGCGCCCGGCACCAACGGCCAGCACGCCTTCTATCAGCTGATCCACCAGGGCACGCAGGTCGTGCCCTGCGAATTCATGCTGGGCGCCCAGGGGCACGAGCGCGACCTCGCGCATCACCACGCGTTGCTGGCGGCCAATTGCCTGGCGCAGGCCCGCGCGCTGATGCTGGGCCGGTCGCTGGAGGAGGCACGCGCGCGCATGGCGGGTGCGGGACTGGAGGGCGCGGAGCTGGAGCGCCAGGCGCGGCACCGGGTATTTCCCGGCAACAGGCCCTCGACCCTGCTGCTTTACCCGCAGCTCACTCCCTTTGTGCTGGGCCAGATCGTCGCGCTTTACGAGCATCGCGTCTTCGTCGAAGGGGTGATCCTGGGGATCAACTCCTTCGACCAGTGGGGGGTGGAGCTGGGCAAGGAACTGGCCACCGAACTGGCGCCGATGGTCGAGGGCCGGGCGCCGGTCCGGGGGCAGGACGGCTCGACCGTGGGCGCGCTGGACTACCTGCGCGCGAGAAGCGGCTGAGAGTGCCAAACTCTTGCCTTATTCCCCAGTTAGAAGGGTTCGCGAAGCGACCAAGAACGGGTGAAGACCGATGCAGACCCTTCAACAGACCTATCGCGGATTCGGCCTGGTGCTCGAACTGAACTGGGACCGTCTGCTGTTCCTGGGAACCATCACCGTCGCGCTCTGCGCGGGGGCCTGGCTGGGCAGTCTCTGATTCCGCCAAGCCGGGGGCGCGCGACTGCGGCGCGGCCCCGGCGGTGCGGCGCCATCTGCGCTTTTGACAAGGTCCGGCAATCCCGATACTCGTGATTTCAGACTGCTGCAAAACGGGTTTGAGATCATGGTTCGGGGGAAGCACGCGGGTACATCCTGCGGGAACGACAGATTTTGCGTCTACATGTTGTATCGCGCGCTGCCGGCGATTTTCCTTTGCCTGGCAATGGCTTTCACTGTCCTGCCGCAGCGCGCGGCGGCACAGAGCTACAGCTTCAACAACGTTCGGATCGAGGGCAACCAGCGGGTCGAACCCGCCACCATCGCGGCCTACACGGGAATCACGCCGGGCCAGACGGTCAGCGCCGGGCAGTTGAACGACGCCTACCAGCGTGTGCTTGACAGTGGCCTATTTGAAACAGTCGAATTCACCCCCCAGGGCAACACCCTGGTCATCGCCGTTTCCGAATACCCGATCATCAGCCGCATCAGCTTCGAGGGGAACCGCCGCATCAAGGACGATGCGCTGTCCGAACTGGTCGAAAGCGCCCCGCGCCGCGTGTTCAACCCCGAGCAGGCCGAGCGCGACGCGGCCCTTCTGGCCGAGGCCTATTCGCAGCAGGGCCGCATCGCCGCCACGGTGACGCCGCGCATCATCCGCCGCAGCGACAACCGCGTCGACCTGGTCTTCGAGGTGTTCGAGGGCGACACGGTCGAGATCGAGCGCGTGAGCTTCGTCGGCAACCGGGCCTATTCCGACCGCCGCCTGCGCCAGGTGCTCGATACCAAGCAGGCCGGGCTGCTGCGCGCCTTCGTCCGCTCGGACACGCTGATCGAGGAGCGGTTCGAGTTCGACCGGCAGGTGTTGCGCGACTTCTACCTGTCGCGCGGCTATGTGGATTTCCGCGTCAACAGCGCCAATGCCGAGTTGACCCGCGAACGCGACGCCTTCTTCCTGGTGATGAATGTCACCGAGGGGCAGCAATTCTCCTTCGGCAACATCACCACCGTGTCGGAGATGCCCGGCGTCGACGCGGCCCAGTTCCAGGCGGCGCTGCGCATCCGTCCCGGCGTGACCTATTCGCCCAGCCGTGTCGAGGATTCCATCGCCCGGATGGAGCGGCTGGCGGTGCGCGAGGGCATCGACTTCCTCCGGGTCGAGCCGCGCATCACCCGCAACGACCGGGCGCTGACGCTGGATGTGGAGTTCGCCCTGGTCAAGGGCCCGCGCGTCTTCGTCGAGCGTATCGACATCGAGGGCAACACCACGACGCTCGACCGCGTGGTGCGTCAACAATTCCGCGTGGTCGAGGGCGACCCCTTCAACCCGCGCGAAATCCGCCAGGCCGCCGAGCGCATCCGCGCCCTGGGGTTCTTCGCCGATGCCCAGGTCACCACGGTCGAGGGTTCTTCGCCGAGCCAGGTGGTGGTCGATGTCGATGTCGAGGAACAACCCACCGGCTCGATCAGCCTGGGCGGCTCATTCTCGACCAATGACGGCTTCGGCGTGGCCTTGGGTCTTCAGGAGCGCAATTTCCTGGGCCGCGGTCAGCGCCTGGCATTCAGTCTCTCGACCGCCGCCGACGCCAAGGAATACACGCTCAGCTTCACCGAACCCTACCTGCTGGGGCGCGATTTGTCCTTCGGTGTGGACCTGGGCTATTCGGAGGCGACCTCGTCCTTTGCCAGCTATGACAGCGAGCGGCTGTTCTTCATCCCGTCGCTGACCTTCCCCACCGGCGAGAACGGTCGGTTGCAGCTGAACTACAAGCTGTTCGACACCGAGATGCTTGTCCGCGGTGGCAATTTCAGCGGCGATGTGATCAACTCCGAGATCGCCCGCGGGTCGCTTTGGACCAGTTCCCTGGGCTTTCGCTACACCTATGACACCCGGCTGACCGGGTTGAACCCCAATGCCGGCTGGCTCTTCGAGGTGGGCAGCGATTTCGCAGGGCTCGGCGGTGACAACAAGTTCATCAAGACCACCGCCCGCTTGGTGGCGCAGACCAAGGTGCTCAACGAGGAGGTCACGCTGCGCGCCTCGCTCGAAACCGGGTCGCTGCACTGGATGGGCAACAGCACCAGCCGCGTGACCGACCGCTTCGTGCTGACCTCGGACATTTTCCGCGGGTTCGAGCCGGGCGGCATCGGACCGCGCGACCTGTCGGATCGGCCCGCCGACGGGGGCGTCTCCGATGACGCCCTGGGCGGCAACCTCTACGCCGCGGCCCGGTTCGAGGCGCTCTTCCCGATCGGTCTGCCCGAGGAGCTGGGTCTGACCGCGGGCGTGTTCTACGACGTCGGCAATCTCTGGGGGCTGGAGAATGCCTTCCTGCCCGACGCGGGCGACTGTGGCGCGGGCGGCGCGTCTTCCTGCATCGTGGGCGGGAGCGGCTCGTTCCGCCACGTGGTCGGCGTCTCCTTCCTGTGGAAAACCGGGTTCGGCCCGCTTCAGTTCAACTTCTCGAAACCCCTCAAGAAAGAGAGTTTCGACAAGGAGCAGAACTTCGAGTTGACCGTCTCGACCCGGTTCTGAAGCGCTCATGCGCACGGTCAGAGCCCCTTCTCGCCGGGCGGCGGTGTTTCTGCTGCTCGGCCTGATCCTGGCTGCGGGCCTGCCGGTGGCGGGCGCGGCGCAACAGCTCGGCGTGATTCAGAGCCCGATCCTGACCATCAATTCCGATCGCCTGTTCGAGGACTCGGCCTTCGGCCAGCGCGCCGCGCGCGAGATCGAGCAGGCCGGCGCCGAGCTTGCCGCCGAGAACCGCCGAATCGAGGCCGAGCTGACCGCCGAGGAAAAGGACCTCACCGCGCGCCGCCCCGGCATGGAGCCCGAGGATTTCCGCGCGCTGGCCGATGCGTTCGATACCCGCGTGCAGGAGATCCGCCGCACCCAGGAGGCCAAGACCCGCGAGTTGAACCAGAAATCCGAGGTCGAGCGGGTCGCCTTCTTTCAGGCCGCGCGCCCGGTGCTGGTCGAAATCATGCGCGAGACCGGCGCGGCTGTGATCCTGGAACGTTCCAGCGTGTTCCTGTCGGCCAATGCCACCGACATCACCGATCTCGCCATCGCCCGGATCGACGGGGCCATCGGTGACGGCACCGGCGCGCTGCGCGCCCGGCCGCTGGAGACGCGCCCGCAGGAGCCGCAGGAGCCGGAAGAGACCGCGCCCGCCGAGGAGTGAGCGGCCCCGGAAATTTTTGAAAATTTCCGACCGTTTTCTTTGGAAGAAAACGGCCCCGCGCCGCGTCGACCGTCCGCGCAGGCCGGGCGTGGTGTCTTGTCCCGACCGGACGGGGTTGCTAGGCAAGCGGCGACGCCCTGCCGGGGCCCAGACACAGGTGAGACCGCCCCATGACCGACGAGTTGAAAAGCGCCGACATCCAGCTGATCCAGCGCATCCTGCCGCACCGCTACCCGTTCCTGCTGGTGGACCGGGTCGAGCGGATCGACGGCTATGCCTCGGCGCTGGGGGTCAAGAACGTCACCATGAACGAGCCGCATTTCCAGGGCCATTTCCCGGGTACGCCGATCATGCCCGGTGTCACCATTATCGAGGCCATGGCCCAGACCGCCGGCGTCATGCTGGGCATGGGTTTCGACGTGATCGACACGGAACTGCTGATCTATTTCATGTCCATCGACAAGTGCAAGTTCCGCCGCAAGGTCGTGCCCGGCGACGTGCTGGAGATGGAGGTCACCACCCTGCGCGGCAAACCGCGCGGCAAGCTCTTCAAGTTCCAGGGGATCGCCCGGGTGGGTGACGAGGTCGCCGCCGAGGCCGAGTTCTCGGCCTATGTGGACTGGACACCGGGAGAAAGCGCGTGACGGCAACCATCCATCCCAGCGCCATCGTCGAGGAGGGCGCGCAGCTTGGCGAGGGGGTCGAGATCGGCCCGTTCTGCATCGTCGGCGCGCAGGTGCGCCTGGGCGACCGCGTGGTGCTGAAAAGCCATGTCGTGGTCACCGGCGCGACCGAGATCGGGGCGGACACGGTGATCTTTCCGTTCGCCTCGGTGGGCGAGATCCCCCAGGACCTCAAGTTCCAGGGCGAGAACACGCGCCTGGTGATCGGGGAGCGCAACCGCATCCGCGAGCATGTCACCATCAACACCGGCACCGAGGGCGGCGGCGGTGTGACCCGCATCGGCGACGATTGCCTGTTCATGGCCGGCGCCCACGTGGCCCATGACGTGCAGATCGGCGACCGTGTGATCATGGTAAACAACGCCGGCGCGGCCGGCCATTGCGTGATCGAGGACGACGTGATCGTGGGCGGGCTGTCGGGGCTGCACCAATGGGTGCGCGTGGGGCGCGGCGCGATCATCGGCGCGCTGACCATGGTGTCCAAGGACGTGATTCCCTATGGCCTCGTGCAGGCGCCGCGCGGCGAGTTGGACGGGCTCAACCTCGTGGGACTCAAGCGGCGCGGCGTGGCGCGCGCCGACATCACCGCGCTGCGCGCCGCCTTCCAGATGCTGGCGCAGGGCGAGGGCACCTTCCAGGAACGCGCCCGCCGGCTGGGCGACGAGACCGAGAGCGATTACGTGCGCGAGATCGTGGATTTCGTCACCGGCGCGACCGACCGCTCGTTCCTCACACCGGGGAGTTGAACCGGTGCTGGCGCTGATCGCGGGGCAGGGCGGGCTGCCTGCCGCCATCGTCGGGGCCGCTCCCGGACCGGTGCTGGTCTGCGAATTGCAGGGCTTCGCGCCCGAGGGGCTGACCCCCGACATCCGTTTTCGGATCGAGCATCTGGGCAGCCTGATCGCGGACCTGACCGCGCGCGGCGTCGAAGAAGTCTGTTTCGCCGGCGCGATCCGCCGCCCGCTGGTGGAGCCGGGGCAGATCGACGCCGCCACCGCGCCGCTGGTGCCGCGCCTGGTGCAGGCGATCGGCGCGGGCGACGACGCGGCCCTGCGCGCGGTGATCGGCATCTTCGAAGAGGCCGGCCTGCGCGTGCGCGCGGCGCACGAGATCGCACCCGCGCTGCTGCCGCCCGAGGGGGTCCCAACGCAGGCCACGCCCGATGACACCGCCCGGGCAGACGCCGCGCGCGGCGCGCAGATCGTCGCTGCCATGGGTGCCGCCGATGTGGGCCAGTCCTGCGCCGTGCAGAAGGGTCAGGCCCTGGCCATCGAGGGGGTTTACGGCACCGACTGGATGCTGGAGAGCCTGCGCGCCCGGCCCGACGCCCCCGGCGGGCTGCTCTACAAGGCGCCCAAGCCCGGCCAGGACCGGCGCGCCGACCTGCCGATGATCGGCCCCGGCACGGTCGCGGGCGCCCATGCGGCGGGTCTCGCCGGGATCGCGATCGAGGCCGGCGGGGTGATGGTGCTGGAGCGCGCCCGCGTGATCGCCGAGTGCGACCGGCTGGGCCTGTTTCTCTGGCTGCGCGGGGGCGCAGGGTGATGCGCGTCTTCCTCGTCGCGGGCGAGGCGTCGGGCGACCGGCTGGGCGGCGCGCTGCTGGCCGGGCTGCACCAACTTGCGCCGGAGCTCGAGATCGCCGGGGTGGGCGGGTCCGAGATGCGGGCGCAGGGGCTGGAGAGCCTCTTTCCCATGGACGAGCTCAGCGTCATGGGCTTGGCCGAGGTGCTGCCGCGCTATCGGCAGTTGAAACGTCGGCTGGAGCAGACGGCAGAGGCGGCGCTCGACTTCGCGCCCGACATCCTTCTGACCATCGACAGCCCCGATTTCGGCCTGCGCGTTGTGAGCAAGGTCAAGGGCGCGCGCCCGCAGACGCGCACGGTCCACTACGTGGCCCCCTCGGTCTGGGCCTGGCGGCCCGGGCGCGCGGACAAGATGGTCAAGGTGATCGACCACGTCCTGGCGCTCCTGCCCTTCGAGCCGCCGTACATGGAGGCGGCCGGGATGGACTGCGATTTCGTGGGCCACCCGGTGGTGGCCGAGCCGCAGGCCGATGCTGCCGAGATCGCGGATTTCCGGGCCGAGCACGGGCTGGGCGAGGCGCCCTTCCTGCTGGTGCTGCCCGGTTCGCGCCGGGGCGAGGTCGAGCGGCTGGCCCCGGTCTTCGGCCCGGCGCTGGCGGCAGTTCTCCAGGACCGGCCCGGCACCCGGCTGGTGCTGCCGGCGGCGGCGGGCGTGGCCGACCTGGTGCGGGCACGCAGCGCCGACTGGCCGGTGCGTCCGCTGATCCTCGACCCCCG
>DOIS01000075.1 GCA_003511785.1 Paracoccaceae bacterium | reverse complement strand
GATCCGTGACGGGCAAACGGCCACCGTGCGCTTCATCACCGGCGAGGTCCGCGAGGGGGTGGTGAGCTTCGTCGGCACCTCGGCGGCCGCCGAGACCCGCACCTTCCTGGCCGAGATCGAGGTGCCCAATGCCGACCGCGCGATCCCGGCGGGCATCTCGGCCGAGATCGAAATCCCCACCGGCACCGCCATGGCGCATTTCATCGAGCCCTCGATCGTGTCGCTGAGCGCCGAGGGCGATCTGGGCGTGAAGACGGTCGAGGACGGCATCGTGCGCTTCTATCCCATCGAGATCGTCAAGGCCGAGCTGGACGGCGTCTGGGCCGAGGGCCTGCCCGAGGAGGCCCGGATCGTCACCATCGGCCAAGGTTTCGTGCGCGAAGGCGACGCGGTGCGCCCGCGTCCCGAGGAGGAGATCAACGGCACGCCCGGCACCTCGGAGCCTGGCGAATGAACACGGTGATCGATGCCGCCTTCGCCCGCAGCCGGGTCGTGGTCCTGGCGCTGGCGATGATCCTGACCGTCGGCGCCATCGCCTATGTCCAGATCCCCAAGGAGGCCACGCCGGAGGTGCCCCTTCCGCTGGTTTACGTCTCGACCGGGATCGGCGGGATCAGCCCCTCGGACGCCGAGCGGCTGCTGCTCGAGCCGATGGAGGCCGAGTTCGGCGCCATCGAGGGGCTCGAGCAGATGTCGAGCAAGGCCGCCGAGGGCTTTGCCAGCGTCCAGCTGGAATTCGCCGCCGGCGGCGACATCGACGAGGCGCTGGACAAGGTGCGCGACGCCGCCGACCGGGTGCAGAGCGACCTGCCCGATACCGCGCGCGACATCAACGTGGTCGAGATCAACACCGCGCTGTTCCCGATCATCACCGCGATCCTCTCGGGCCCGGTGCCGGAACGCACGCTCAACGACCTGGCCGAAGAGGTGCAGGACGCGCTGGAATCGCTGCCCGGCGTGCTCGAGGTCGATATCGGCGGGGCGCGCGACGAGTTCCTCGAGATCCTCATCGATCCCACGGTCTTCCAGACCTACAATCCCAGCTTCGACGCGCTCATCAACCAGCTGCGGCGCAACAACCAGCTGATCGCCGCCGGCGCCATCGAAACCGGCGGCGGGCGCATCGTGCTCAAGGTGCCCGGCCTGATCGAAAACGTCGAGGACGTGATGGAGATGCCGGTCAAGGTCGAAGGCACCACCGTCGTCACCTTCGGCGACGTGGCCACCGTGCGGCGCAGCTTCGAGGACCCCACGGGCTTTGCCCGGATCGACGGGCAGCCCTCGCTTGCACTCGAGGTCAAGAAACGCTCGGGCGCCAACATCATCGACACCGTGGACGAGGTGCGGGCGGTGATCGCGGGGATGCGCGGCGACTGGCCCGAGACCGTCGAGGTCACCTACCTTCAGGACCAGAGCGAACAGGTCGAGACGTTGCTGTCGGACCTGGAATCGAACGTGATCGCGGCGATCATCCTGGTGATGATCGTGATCGTGCTGGCGCTGGGCGGGCGCTCGGCCATCCTGGTGGGGCTGGCCATTCCCGGCGCCTTCCTGTCGGGGGTCGCGGCCCTCTGGGCGATGGGCTACACGATGAACATCGTGGTGCTGTTCTCGCTGATCCTGGTGGTGGGGATGCTGGCCGATGGCGCCATCGTCACGGTCGAGCTGGCCGACCGTCGCTTGCAGGAGGGCGCCGCGCCCCGCGCCGCCTATGCCCATGCCGCCAAGCGCATGGCCTGGCCGATCATCGCCTCGACCGCGACCACCCTGTCGGTGTTCTTTCCGCTGCTGTTCTGGACCGGGCTGGTGGGCGAGTTCATGAAATTCCTGCCGATCACGGTGATCCTGACGCTGTTCGCCTCGCTCTTCATGGCGCTGCTCTTCATTCCCGTCTTCGGCGGCGCGACCGGCGCCTATGTGCGGTTCCTGGAACGCGCGATCCTGCGGCCCAGGACCACGCTGCTGCTAGCGGTGGCGCTGCTGGTGGGGGGCTTTGCCGCCTATGGCCAGTTCGGGCGCGGCATCATCTTCTTCCCCTCGGTCGAGCCCGAGTTCATGCAGGTCGAGGTGCGCGCGTGACAACCTGTCGATCTTCGAGCGCGACGCGCTGGTGCGCCTGGTCGAGGAGCGGCTGCTGCGCATGGACAGGATCGAGACGGTCTATGCCCGCTCGACGCTCAGCGCGGGCCAGGGCGAGGAGGAGGTGATCGGCACCATACAGCTCGACCTTGTGGACTGGGACCGGTGCCGGCCCGCTGCCGAGATCGGCGCCGCGATCCGCGACGGAACGGCGGACATCGCCGGCATCGACGTGCAGGTGCAGACCGAAAGCGGCGGGCCGACCCAGGGCAAGCCGGTGAACCTCGAGATCAGCGCGTCGGAGCCCGCCGCGCAGGCTGCGGCGGTGGAACAGGTGCTGGCGATCATGGACCGGCTGGGTGGCTTCACCGACGTGACCGACACCCGCCCGCTGCCCGGCGTCGAGGTGGCCATCGACGTGGACCGCGCCGAGGCCGCGCGCTACGGCGCGGATGTGAGCCTGCTGGGCCAGGCGATCCAGCTTCTGACCCAGGGCATCACCGTGACCGATTATCGCCCCGGCGACGCGGACGGCGAGCTTGACATGCGGGTGCGCTTCCCGTCCGACGCCCGCTCGCTGGCCGAGTTGGGCAACCTGCGGGTGCCGACCTCGGCCGGGCTGGTGCCGATCTCGAACTTCGTGACCTTCGCACCGACCGAGCGCGTGGGCGTGATCCGCCGCATCGACGAGCGTCGCGTCACCACGATCGAGACCAACGTGGCGCCGGGACTGCTGGTCAACGACCAGATCGCCGCGCTGTCGGCCGCGCTGGACGAGGCCCAGCTGCCGCCCGGGACCGACTACAGCTTTGCCGGCGAGGCCGAGGACCAGCAGGAAGCGATGGTCTTCCTGATGAGCGCCTTCGTCGCGGCGATCCTTCTGATGTTCGTGATCCTGCTGTTGCAGTTCAACAGCTTCTTCCAGGCGGTGGTGGTGATGAGCGCCATCGTCTTTTCCATCGCGGGCGTGCTTCTGGGGCTGCTCGTGACCGGCCGGCCCTTCGGCGTGGTGATGGGCGGGGTGGGCATGATCGCGCTGGCGGGCATCGTGGTGAACAACAACATCGTGCTGATCGACACCTTCAACGACCTGCGCCGCAGCGGCATGGGCGCGCGCGAGGCGACGCTGCGCACCGGGGCGCAGAGGCTGCGGCCGGTGGTGCTGACCTCGGTGACGACGGCGCTGGGGCTGATGCCCATGGTGATCGGGCTCAACATCGACTTCTTCACGCGCGAGATCGTCTACGGCGCGCCCTCCACGCAATACTGGACCGAGCTGTCCAGCGCCATCGCCGGGGGGCTGGTGGTGGCCACGGTGCTCACGCTGGTGGTGACGCCCGCAATGCTGATGCTGCGCCGCGACCGGGTCGCGCGCGACGCGGCGCGAGAGGGCAAGCCGGCCCCGGCGTGAGCGAGCGCCCGGCGCGGCATCGGGCGCGCCCGTGGCCGGCGTCCGGCTTGAGTATTTGAGAAAGAGAAGAAGCAGGGAAATTGATCGGGCCGGACAGCGCGTGCCCGGTACGGGCCCGATATGGGGCCGGCCCGCACCGCGTCAACGCGC
>DOIS01000090.1 GCA_003511785.1 Paracoccaceae bacterium | reverse complement strand
CGGCTGCTCCCCGGTCAGGACCCGATCCCAGCTTGCCGCCGATCGCGGCCCCATCCGGGCCAGTTCGAAGTCCTCGCGCAGCCGCTCGCCGGCACTGACCAGCCCCTCCTCGAGAAACGGTCGCCCGTTGCGGTCGCGCCGCCGTGACAGCAGCACCAGGGGGCTTTCCACAGGCCCGCGCGCGCCTCGGCTGGCGCCCTCGTCCCCGGCAAACGCCGCCTGCGCCTCGGCAAAGCCGTGCCCCGCGGCGGCCCGGTTCTCGCCCTCGGCCAGGATCCGCCCCAACGCCATGCGCCCGGCGGCCGTGATGCGATACCGGCAGACGCGCCCCGGGGCGGTGCAACTGATCCAGTCCATCAGCGCCATGGCGCGCGCCACCGGCGTCTCGACCACCGCCGTGCGCACCGAGACCGGGTCGGCTCCGTCGCGCACCACCACGGCCCGCTCCATCCCCTCGGCCACGGCCAGCACCGCGCCGCTCTCGCAGAGACGCCGCAAGGCCCGGCCCGCCGCCTGTTCGAGCGCCGCGTGGGTGGCCGGAAAGCCGGGCGCGGGCTGGCCCGTGACCTGCGCCGTGCCCAGCACCTGAAGCCCCGCATCGACCAGAGGATCGTCGCGGCGGCATTCGATGCGGCGCACCTGGCGCAACACGGTGGAGGGATGCACACCGATCCGCCGCGCCAGCGCGCGGATCGGCTCGCCCCCTTCAGTATGGGCGAGATAGTGCTGCACCGTCTCGGGCAACCACTCCGGCAATGCCCCCGCCTCGGCCCCTTGCCATGCCTCGGTTCCGCTCATGCTGACCTGATCCCTCATGCTGTGTCCGGCCGGCGCGGTGGCGCCGCCTGTCGAAACGCGAACAGAACTCAACCTAAGAGTGTATTTCTTACGTGTTGGTTAAAATCCGCTCGATTGCACAGCATTGTTTCGAAATCATAAACAGATATGAAACCTCCGTTCGGTGCCCCCGCCCGGCAGGCAACACTCTCTAAGGTTGTGCAATACAGGTCTGGCGACTCACCGCGGAACCGAAGCGAGGGACCTTCCATGCAAGATGTCATGAGCATTCTGAACGGGCTGCGACGCCCCCGGCTGCTGATCCGGGCCGCGCGCCACGGCGCGCAGGAGTATGACCGGACACGGCACCTGCAGCGCATCCTGGGCTATGGGACGCTGCCCCGCCATGCCGAGGCGGTCATGCGCCTGGTCGAGATGGAAGGCAGCGTCAATGCGCAAAGGCTCCGCGGCGAGGCGGGTTATTCGCTGACGCGCCACCTCGACCTGCTGATCGCGCTGATGGGCGAGGCCCGGCTGCTGCGCGCGACCCGCCCCGCCCCGGTGCAGTGACCCTTCAGGAGAAGGCGTCGGGCATCGAGGCCTTCTTGGTCTCCACATAGGCGCTCAGCGCCTCGGCAACGGCCGGGTCCAGCGCGGGGGCCTCATAGCGTTCGATCAGTCTCTCGACACGCGCGGCGGCCAGCGCCTGGGCGTCGCGGGCGCCCTCCTCCGTCCAGGTCTCGAACGGCTTGTAGTCCAGCACGTCCGAACGCCAGAAGGCGGATTTGAAATGCGCCTGGTATGCGCGCAGCCCAGGTAATGCCCGCCGGGGCCGACCTCGGCGATGGCGTCCATCGCCTGCGCCTCGGGCGCGACCGAGACGCCCTCGGCCAGTTTATGCAGCGCGCCCAGCTGGTCGGCGTCCAGCACGAATTTCTCGAAGGACGACACCAGCCCGCCCTCCAGCCAGCCGCAGGCGTGCAGCATGAAGTTCACGCCCGACAGCAGCCCCGTGTTCAGGCTGTTTGCGGTCTCGTAAGCGGCCTGCGCATCGGGCAGTTTCGCCCCGGTGAAGGCGCCGGCCGAGCGATAGGGCAGTCCCATCCGCCGCGCCAACTGCCCCGCACCGCAGGTGATGAGGCTCGCCTCGGGCGTGCCGAAGGTGGGGGCGCCGGAGTTCATGTCGATCGAGGCGACAAACGCCCCAAAGATCACCGGCGCGCCGGGGCGCACCAGCTGGGAATAGGCGATGCCCGCCATCACCTCGGCCAGCACCTGCGTGAGCGTGCCGGCGACCGAGACCGGCGCCATCGCGCCGCCCACGATGAAGGGCGAGATGATGCAGGCCTGGTTGTTGCGGGCATAGACCTCGAGCGCGCCCACCATCACGTCGTCGAAGGTCATCGGCGAGTTGATGTTGATGAGCGAGGTCATCACCGTGTTCTCCTGCACGAAGTCGCGCCCGAACAGGATCTCGCACATCTCGACCGAATCCTGCGCGCGCGAGGGCTCCGTTACCGACCCCATGAAGGGCTTGTCGGTCAGGGTCATATGCGCCAGCAGCATGTCGAGGTGGCGCTTGTTCACGGCGATGTCGGTGGGCTCGCAGACCGTGCCGCCGGAATGGTGCAGCCATTTCGACATGTGGCCGAGCTTCACGAACTTGCGGAAATCCTCCATCGTCGCATAGCGCCGCCCGCCGGCCGCGTCGCGCACGAAGGGGGGGCCGTAGACCGGCGTGTAGACCAGGTTGCGCCCGCCGATCAGCACCGATTTCTCGGGGTTGCGGGCCGTTTGGGTGAACTGGCCGGGCGCGGTGGCGCAGAGCTGGCGCGCAAGCCCGCGGGGGATGCGCACGCGCTCGCCCTCGATCTCGGCGCCGGCCTGGCGCCACAGCTCCAACGCCCCGGGGTTGTTGACGAAATTCACCCCGATCTCGGCCAGCACCGTTTCGGCGTTGGCCTCGATGGTCTCCAACGCCTCGGTGTTCAGCACCTCGAAATCGGGAATGTTGCGCTCGATATACTTTGCGGTCTCGATGCGCAGCGCGCTGCGTTCCGCCCGCCGTGCCGCACCGCCGCCCGTGCCGCGCGCCCGGCGCCGTGCCGTTGCCTCTGCCATGTCGCCTCGTCCCCGTGTTTTGGGTGCCCTGCGCCCCGTTTACCGCAGCCCGGCCCCGGGACAGTTGCGGTTAGCGGCGCCTGGCGCAGAAAAACGACATGACGCGGCGGCCGGTGCCCGATGGACGACCGGCCGTCTCAGGCGGGTTCAGCCCGCAAGCAGGCCCGCATGTTCGTCGCGCAGTTCGCGCTTGAGCACCTTGCCCGTGGCCCCCAGCGGCATCGCCTCGACGAAAAGCACCCGGTCGGGCACCTGCCAGGAGGCAACCTTGCCGTCATAGAAGGCCCGGACCTCCTGCTCGGACGGGCTCTCGCCCTCGGCGGGGACCGCGACCAGCACCGGGCGTTCGTCCCACTTGGGATGCGGCAGGCCGATCACTGCGGCATTGGCCAGCTTGGGATGCGCCATGGCGATGCTCTCAAGCTCGACCGACGAGATCCATTCGCCGCCCGACTTGATGATGTCCTTCGAGCGGTCGCGGATGGTCAGATAGCCGTCCGGGTCGATCGAGGCCACGTCGCCGGTGGCGAACCAACCGTCCTGCAAGAGCCCCTCGTCGTCGCGCTTGAAGTAGCTCTCCAGCACCCAGTGTCCGCGCACCATCAGCTCGCCCGAGGTCTCGCCGTCATGCGGCAGGTCCGCACCGTCCTCGCCCACGATCTTCATCTCCACACCGAAGGGCGGACGGCCCTGGTTCTCGCGCAGCTTGCGCTGCTCCTCGACGGGCAGGTCGCGATGCTTGGCCAGCGGCTGGTTGGTCGTGCCCAGCGGGCTCATCTCGGACATGCCCCAGGCGTGGATCGTGTCCACCCCGTAGGTATCGCGGAACTCGTCGATCATCGAGGGCGGGCAGGCCGAGCCGCCAATCACCGTGCGCTCGAGGCTCTCCAGCTTGGCGCCTGCCTTGCGGGCGTGGCCCAGCAGGCCAAGCCAGATGGTCGGCACGCCCATGGCCAGGGTCACACCATGCGCCTCGATCAGGTTGACCAGCGCCTCGCCCGACAGGTCCGGCCCCGGCAGCACCATGCGCGCCCCCGTCATGGCGCAGCCATAGGGCGCGCCCCAGGCGTTGACGTGGAACATCGGCACCACCGGCAGCACCACGTCCATCGCCGAGAAGCCGATGCAATCGCGCAAGGCGGTCCCGAAGGCGTGCAGCAGCGTCGAGCGATGCGAATAGAGCACCCCCTTGGGATTGCCCGTGGTGCCCGAGGTATAGCACAGGCTCGACGCGGTGTTCTCGTCGAGAACCGGCCACGCAAAACCCGCATCCCCCGACGCCACGAGGTCGTCATAGGATTGCACCTTGGGCAGCGCCTTGCGCGCCTCCTCATCGACGGGACCCATCAGCACATAATGCTCGACCGTCTCCAGCATCGGGGCCAGCTTGGCCACCAACGGCAGGAAGGTGCGGTCGAAGAACAGCACCCGGTCGCCGGCGTGATCGACGATATAGCTCATCTGGTCGGGATGCAGGCGCGGGTTGATCGTGTGACAGACGAACCCGGCGCCCGACGTGCCGAAATAGATTTCCAGGTGCCGGCGGTTGTTCCAGGCCAGCGTGGCGCAGCGCGCCTGCGGCTCCAACTCCAGCGCGGTCAGCGCCGAGCCGAGGCGGCGGGCATTGGCCGCGACCCCGGCCCAGTTCGTGGTCTCGGTCCCGCCCGTTGTCTCCACCGAGACGATCTCGGCATCGCCGTGATAGGTCTCGGCATGGTCGATCAGCGACGAGATCGTCAGCGGTTTGGTCATCATCTGGCCCAGCATGGCACACTCCCCGATAGGCCGCGCCCGGCGCGGCGATTGTGGTCAGTCAGCTTATCTTTGCGAGATGCGGCACGCCACGCGGGCGGCCCCCTCTCCTCCTGCCGCGCAAGGTGCCAAGCGGGCCGGGATTAGGCAAGACGCCGGGCCGGGCGCTGACGCAGCGGAACATCGCCAAAGCGCCCCGCAGGGAAGGCCGCGAGGTGGGCGCGCGGATCAGCAGAACAGGTCGTTGCCGAGCGCGAAGACCATCAGCGTCAGGATCATGGCGATACCGAGGCTCATCAGCACCTTCAGCACCCCGTCGCTGGGCGGGCGGCCGGTCACGGCCTCCCAAGCGTAGAACACAAGGTGCCCGCCATCCAACGCCGGGATCGGGAACAGGTTCAAGAGCCCCACCGCAGTGGACAGCACCGCGATGAACCAGATGAAACTCTGCGCGCCCTGGCTGGCCATCGCGCCCGAGGTCTCGGCGATGCCCACCGGGCCCGAGATGTTGCAGGTGGAAATCGCCCCGGTGATCATGTGCCACAGCCCCGAGATCGAGCCCTGCACGATCGCCCAGGTCTGCGCCACCGCGCCGCTCGCGGCCGCGAGCGGACCCATCGGCTCGGTCGCGGGCTCGAAGGCCATGCCGCCGACGATGCCGATCCGCCAATGGGTGACAAAGCCGCCTTCGGGCTGCGGCTCGTCGGTGCGGCGCGGCACCAGGGTGAATTCCAGCATCTCGCCGTCGCGCCACACGTCCAGCAGGAGCGGCGCCCCGTCCGAGCCTTCGACAACCTCCTTGAGCTGCTCGAAGGCGAAGACCGGATCGCCGTTGACGGCGGTGATCACGTCGCCGGGCGCGATGCCCACGTCGAAGGCGGCGCTGCGCGGCGCGACCGACTGCACATAGGGCGGGAACAGGAAGGGGCCATCCACCACCATCTCGACCCCGTCGCGGCGAACGGTGTAGGGCAGCACCGGCTCGCGCGGGAGGCTGTCGATGATGCCGGTCCAGCTGCCCTCGGCCTCGGGCCCCGGCAGGTCGTGACCGGCGATGGCCAGGATCTCGTCGCCCGCGCGCAGCTCGTACCCGCCCTGCGGAAGCTCCTTCACCTCGCCCACGGTCAGCGGCTCGGTCGCGGTGCCGCGCAGCATGAAGATGCCGGCGAAGATCAGGATCGACATGACGAAGTTGAACACCGGCCCCGCCGCCACCGTCGCCGCCCGCGCCCAGAGCGGCGCGCCGTGCATCGTGTGGCGCAGGTCGTCGGGGTTGTTTCGCCAGATCTCGGCCATGCTCTGACTGTCCTGCCCCGAGGCCGCGTTGGAATCGCCCCAGAACTTGACGTAGCCGCCGAAGGGCAGCGCGGCGATCTGCCAGCGCGTGCCGTGCCGGTCCACCCGGCTCAGCAGAACCGGCCCGAAGCCGATCGAGAACACCTCGGCCCGGATGCCCGAGAGCCGCCCGATGATGTAATGACCGTATTCATGCACCGCCACGATGACCGACAAGGCCACGACAAAGGCAATGATCGTGTAAACAAACCCGCCGAACTGCGGAATCAACGCACCAATATCCACTCTTCCCACCCTGCTCTAACCTGCCCTGCGCGCCATCTCTTCATCTGCGAAGATGCGCCCGAGACGGTCGGTTTCAATGACGTTATCCAGCGTCATTTCGTCATCAATGAGGCCCTCGCGTGCCTCTGCACGGTTCATCGCAGCCTCGACCACCGCCGCCATGCCGGTAAACCCGATGCGCCCCGCGATAAAGCCTGTCAGCGCCGCCTCCTTGGCGGCGTTGAAGAGCGCGCCCGCCAGCCCGCCGCGTGCCATCACCGCGCGCGCCAGGCGGAGCGCCGGATAGCGCGCCTCGTCGGGGGCGCGGAAATTGAGTTGCCCCACCCGCGCCAGGTCCAGCCGCTCGACCGGGAGCGTGCGGCGCTCGGGCCAGTGCAGCGCATAGCCGATCGCGTGGCGCATGTCGGGCGCGCCCAGATGCGCCATCAGCCCGCCGTCGCGGAACCCCACCAGCGCGTGGACCAGCGATTCCGGGTGCACCAGCACCTCGATCCGCTCGGGGTCGATGCCGAAAAACTCGCGCGTTTCAATGAGTTCCAGCGCCTTGTTGAACATCGAGGCGGAGTCTATGGTGATTCGCTGGCCCATGTCCCAGTTGGGATGGGTCGCCGCCTGCTCGGGCGTGGCGCGGGCCAGGTCCTCCAGCGGCCAGTCGCGGAAGGCACCGCCCGAGGCGGTGATGACGACGCGCTCGACCGCGCCCATTTCCTCGCCCACCAGCGCCTGGAACACCGCCGAATGCTCGCTG
>DOIS01000040.1 GCA_003511785.1 Paracoccaceae bacterium | reverse complement strand
TGCCTCGCCGTCCCGAGGGTCCCTGCCGGACCCGGGGCCGCCGGAGTTGACGAAAACGCACTTCACCCGCCGCCGCTCCTGCCGGAGCGCGCGGCGGTTTTTTTGACGGGCGTTCGTGGCACAGTCGGTCGGGTCGCGCTCCGTCCGATCAGGACACCGGGGGCGCGGTCCAACCCGGCTCCTTCGCGACGAGTTCGACCGTGTTGCCATCGGGATCGACGGTAAAGACCCCGCGCCAGCCGACCCAGTCGAAGGTTTCGACGTGGTATCGCAGCCCGAGCGCCTCGTACCACGCGATGACCGCATCCTGTTCGTTCCACGGCAGGCTGAGCGCGATGTGGTGCAGCGAGGACCCCGGCCCTGTCGCCGGGGGCCGATCGCCGGCCCGGACGCGGCCGGCGCCCTCGGTGTCGTGGCGAAACAGGGCGAGGACCGCCGTGTGCCCGCCGAAGCCCTCGGCGATGCGGAAGAAGGCGATGGGCGCGCCCTCGGGATCGCGCATCGGCGCAAGCCCGATCACGTCGCGGTAGAAGGCGACCATCGCCGGGTAATCGACGCAGTGGATGGCGATTTCGCCAAGGGCGCGGACGGTAAAGCCGCGTTCGGTCATGGTGTCTCTCCTCGTGGTTTGGATCGTGACACTAATCGGACCGAGGGACGTTGCGGGGCGCCCCGGAAACAGAAGGCGCAGGCAGAACGCCGTTTCGGCAAGGATCGGCAGCGCGTAGGCCGGCAGGAAGGCCGACAACAGCTCGGGCGCGAAAAACCGCAACCCGCTGCCGACCAGATAGACCAGCCCGGCCCCCGCGAGGCCCGCCCCGAACGCCGCCGCGACGAAACCCGAGCGCCGGACAGGCGCCGCAAGGATCAGGTTGGCCAGCCCGAAGAACACCAGCCCGAGATCATAACCATGCGCGTGCAGGTCCAGAAACACCAGCGCGATCTGCGGGGCCTCCCCGATCGCCTCGGCGCGGGCCAGCACCAGCCATGCGGTCAACAGCGCCATGAGGCTGACCGCGATCAGCACCGTCTGGATCAGGCGGAACACCAGCGCCGCGAGTGCAAGCCCCGGCGCGATGGCGCGAAAGACCAGGTAGAGCAGCACCGCCAGCCCGGCATCGCAGATCGCCATGACGAGATCGGCGGCGAGAGCCATGCGAAACCTGCCGGGGGCCGCGAGGATCGCGTCGGCCGTGGCCTGTGCATCTCCGGGCGCGATCAGCGGCCCACGCAGGCACAGTTCGGCGCCCAGCCCGGTCACGATGACGACGAGGTAGAGCAGACCGGCGAGCCGCGCGTGGCGCGCCAGATCCGGAGTGAGCGTGGTAGGGGGCATCTCTGCATCTTTTCGTGATCGAAGTCAGAGGGCGCCGGCCGTGCCCTGCGCCCGGCGCGGCGCGGCGCGGCGGGTGCGGGAGAGGCGCGGTTGGCCTTCTGCCCCGCCCAGTCCGGCGGCAACGCCGATCGGATCGAGCGCCGCCTCGGGGCCAATCAGCAGCAGCGCCACGCCCACAACGCCGACCGCCGCGGCGGCGACCGCGCCGGTCCGGGTCGGCGTGCCCAGCCAGCCCCGCGCCATGAACAGGACGATCATCGCCTGGAGAGCGCCCAGTGTGGCAGCGACGCCGCCCGGAAGCCGGTAAGCCGCGATGAACAGCAGCACCCAGAACAGCGCGAAGTTGAAGCCGCCCAGCAGAAAGCTCCGCCCGAGCCAGGCGCGCGGCGGCACGCAACGGGTCAGGACCAGGAGAAGCAGGCCTGCGGGCAAGGCCCGCAAGGCCGCGAGCGTCACGGGATAGCCTGCGGGCAGGGCCTCGGTCGTGACCAGGTAGGTGCTGCCCCAGACCGCCGGGGCGAGCGCGGTAAGAAGAATGTCGGTGCTGCGTGACATGGGCGGTGTCTCCGGTTCGCGCTCACCAGAGCGGGTGCGACGGGATGTGCGGGCGTTGCGGCCAGGGATCGAGGCCGATGTCGCGCATCATGTGGGGCGAGAGCGCGAACGGAACGCGGCCCGGACGGCGCCGCCGCTGCCGTCTGACGGTGCGAAGCCGGGAAGGGGCGAACAGGCGGCGCAAGAAGCCGGGCTGCGCGGTCGGGTCCGCGCGCGGGGCACTGACGGGGCGGGGGGCGAGGGCGGCCATCACGCGGCCTCCTCCTGCCCGGTGGTGCCGGCCAGTCCTGCGGCGATCCGCGCCACATGCGCGCCCTGGAAGCGCGCGCCCGCCAGGTCCGTCTCGGTGGGCGCAAGCGAGTCATCGGCACCGGCGATCGTGCCCGCGCCATAGGGCGCGCCGCCGACGATCCCTTCGGCCGTGGTCTGGCCTGCAAAGCTGTAGGGCAGGCCGGCGATCAGCATCCCGAAATGCTGGAGCGGGATCTGGCTCGAGAGCAGCGTCGCCTCGTGCCCGCCATGCTGAGACCCTGTGGAGGCGAAGACCGCCGCGACCTTGCCCACCAGCGCGTTGCGCGCCCAGAGCCCGCCGGCCTGGTCGAGGAAGGATTTCATCTGTCCGGCCATCATGCCGAAGCGCGTGGGCGAGCCGAGGATGATGGCGTCATAGGCTTCCAGGTCGGCGGGCGTGGCGACCGGCGTGTCATCGGCCACGAACCCCGCCTGTTCCCGGATCTTTTCGGGCACGGTCTCGGGCACGCGGCGCAGATCGACATCGGTGCCCGGGACGCTGCGCGCCCCCTCGGCCTCGGCCTGCGCCAGGGTGCGGACATGGCCATAGCTGGAATAGTAAAGGACAAGAACGCGGGTCATGGGAACCTCTTGGGGTTGATGTGTCATTGCCCTGGAGGATCGTGCATCCGGCCCGCGGGAGTAACCGTCCGGGGGTCACTTCAGTCTTTGCGCCGGTTGAAGAATGTCAGCGCCGAAGCGCGGCCCGGAGATGGTCGAGGAAGGCCGTCACCTTCGCATCCATGCTCAACCGGGACGCGGTCACGGCGAAAATCTCGGGGGCGGGCAACTCCCAGTCTGGCAGCACCCGGACCAGATCGCCCCGCGCCTCGGCCTCGGCGGAGACGAAATCCGGCAGGGTGCCGATGCCCTGGCCCGCGATCAGCAGATCGCGCAGCACCAGGCTGTTGCCGACGCGCACCGGCGGATCGAGGCCGATGGTGGCCGTCCCCGAGGGGCCGTGCAGGGCCCAGCGGGTCAGGTGGTCCGCCAGCAGGAAGCCCACGACACGGTGCTGTGCGATCTCCTGCGGCGAATGCGGGGTGCCGGCCCGGGCCAGATAGGCGGGGGAGGCGAAGATCCTCTGGCGTATCGTCCCGATCTTTTTCGCCACGAGTGCCGAGTCGGGCATCGCGGCTCGGATCCGGAGGGAGACGTCGAACCCGCCCTCGACCATGTCCACCACCCGGTCGTCCATGGACAGGGTCAGGCGCAGGTCTGGATAGGCCTCGAGGAAGGCCGGCAGGATCGGGGCGATGACCGTCTGCCCGAAGGAACTGGACGCGTTGACCTTCAGGTGGCCGCGCACCGCGCCGGCCCCGTCCCGGATGCGGCGCTCGACCCCGGTGACGGCGTCGAGTATGCCGCTGGCCTCGTCGTAGTAGAGCCGCCCGGCATCGGTCAGCGACATCGACCGCGTGGTGCGCGTGAGCAGCGTGGCGCCCAGGCTGCTCCTCGAGCAGCCGGAGCTCGCGGCTGAGCAGTGCGGGCGAGACGCCCAGGTCCTCCGCCGCCCGCGCGAAGCTGCCGCGCTCGACGATGCGGCGAAAGGCGTGCATGACGGAGAGCTTGTGCATCTGTCGAGATCTCGGCCGGGTCGATTGGCGACCGGGAGGCGGTCGCCCCGGCTGACTAGCACGGATCGGCGCGCAAGGCGACCGGGCGGGGCGAGGGCGCATCCCGTTCCGGCGAACAGGCGGATTGCCCCGTCGCCCTTGCCTTCAGCGTTGGGGCCCGTTCGTGTTGGCGTGCCGGTCGCGGGCCAGCGTGCGGGCCTCGGCGCGCGACAGGGCGGAAAGCGCGCCGTCGGTGCCGAGACCGCGCGCGATGGCGCGGTTCCAAAGCTTGCGCGCGGAGGCGGGGGACCAGGGAAGTGCGGCTTGCGAGAGCCAGCGGCGCAACGGCGCGGGAAGGGCGTCGAAGCTGCGCATGGGGTCGGCCGCGCGCCGCGTCCGGCGCAGGCTGGTGGCGCCGAGATTGCGTCTCATGCCTCCTCCTCCGGGTCGAAGACGGGATCGAGCACCAGCACCAGCCGCGTCTCCCCACGCCCATCGATGAGGGGCGAGCGGTGCAGGAGGCCCGAGGGCGGCGAGGCGGGCCAGAGCTTGCCGCGCAGCAGGATCGGTGCGCCGGTCGGCACGGTGAACACGCGAGACGGGTCGGCCCCGCCGCTGGAGACCCCATACTGGGTGCCGGTGCCGCGATAGGTGCAGACGAGCCGCGCGGTGATCGCGTCGACATGGAATTTGCGGCAGGCATTCGTGGTCACGATATCGAGGCGCAGACGCAGATATCGGACCCGCATCAGCTCGGCGAAGATTGAGGCGAGCGCGGTTGTGTCACCGACCAGCCGGTCGCGCCCGGGGCCGTCCGGCGTTCCCGCGATCTGGCAGAGCTGGCGCATCGCGGCCTCGACCGCGTCGCGCGGAAGGATGACCCGCCCACGCGGCAGTCGGTCGGGCGCAAGCGTGTCGATCCAGCTCTGGAACGTCGGATCGGGCCGGCGCCGCCAGATCGCCGCCGCGCAGCCGGCATCGCGGAAAGCGTCGAGGGCCTCGGGCGTATCGGCCACGGCCACGCCGGCAATGGTGTCGCCGGGCCTGTCGCAAAGAT
>DOIS01000104.1:1706-7964 GCA_003511785.1 Paracoccaceae bacterium | reverse complement strand
TATTTTTCAAAGAGAAGAAGCACAGGGCGGGCGCCATCTGCATACGGGAGAGCGGCGCCTCGACCGGCCGCCGGGTTGCGCGGGCAAGCGTGAGGCTTGTGGTCTGACGAGTTGCCGACAGCGTGACGAAGAAACAACGGTTCGCGGTGAGACACAAGCGGCTGCGCTCCCTGACGCGCTCTGCCAACCCGCTTGCCGCGCCCCGCGCAATCGCTAGGGTGGCGCAATGACCGCAGACCAGATCATCCTCTTCGCCCTTTTCATCGGCGTCTTCGCGCTCCTGCTCTGGGGGCGCTTCCGCTATGACTTGGTGGCGTTCTCGGCGCTGATGCTGGGCGTGGTTCTGGGCGTGGTGCCCACCGACCAGGCATTCTCGGGCTTCGGCCACCCGGCCACGCTGATCGTGGCGCTGGTGCTGATCGTCTCGGCGGGGCTGGTGAAATCCGGTGCGGTGTTCCTCATCACCCGCACCATGGTCGACTCGGCGCGGGGCCTGGGCGCACATATCGCGCTGATGGGCGGTGTGGGCGCGGTGCTCTCGGCCTTCATGAACAACGTGGCGGCGCTGGCGCTGCTGATGCCGGTGGATATCCAGACCGCGCGCAAGGCCGGGCGCAGCCCGGGCCTGTCGTTGATGCCGCTGTCCTTCGCCACCATCCTCGGCGGCATGGTCACGCTGATCGGCACGCCGCCCAACATCATCATCGCTTCGATCCGCGAGGACGCGCTGGGCGCGCCCTTCGCCATGTTCGACTTTGCCCCGGTGGGCGCAGTGGCGGCCGCCGCGGGGCTGGCCTTCGTGGCGCTGGTGGGCTGGCGGCTGATCCCCGACCGGGCCGGGTCGGAGACCCCACGCGAGGTTCTGGCGCCCTATATCGCCGAACTGACCGTGCCCGAGGGCTCGGACCACGTGGGCAAGCGCCTGGGCGAGCTGGACGAGACCGCCGAGAAGACCGACGTGGCGATCCTCGGCCTGATCCGCGACGGCAAGCGACGCTATGGCCGGGCCGCCAACGCCATTCTCCGTGCTGGCGACGCTCTGGTGCTGGAGGCCACGCCGGACGCGCTGGACGAGTTCCGCTCGGCTCTGTCCCTGGCCTTTTCCGACGTGCAGCGCGAAGAGCGCCTGACCGCGGTCGGCGAAGGGCTCGAGGTGCTGGAGGTGGTGGTGCCGCAGGGTGCGCGCATCACCGGCAAGACCGCGCAATCGCTGGGCCTGGCCTGGCGGCAGAACACGATCCTGATGGGCATTGCCCGCCAAGGCAAGCGCATCGCCAAGGAGGTGCGCAAGACAGAGGTGCTGCCCGGCGACATCCTGCTTCTGTTGACCCCGCGCGACCGGGGGCAGGACGTGACCGACTGGCTGGGCTGCCTGCCCTTGGCGCATCGCGGGCTGAGCGTGACCGCCAACGACAAGACCTGGCTGGCCATCGGGGTCTTTGGAGCGGCGGTGGCGGCGGCCAGCTTCGGGTTGCTCTACCTGCCGGTCGCACTGGGGCTGGTGGTGGTCGCCTATGTGCTGACCCGAATCCTGCCGATCTCGGAGGTCTATGACTATGTCGAGTGGCCGGTGGTGGTGCTGCTGGGTTCGATGATCCCGCTGGGCGCGGCGCTGGAGACCGCCGGCGGGACCGAGCTGATCGCGGGGGCGCTGGTCGGGCTGACCGAAGGGTTGCCGGCTTGGGCGATCCTGACCGTTCTGATGGTGGTGACGATGACCCTGTCGGACGTGCTCAACAACACCGCGACAACAATCGTGGCCGCGCCGGTGGGCATCCAGATGGCGGCCACGATGGATGTCTCGCCCGACCCGTTCCTGATGGCAGTGGCGGTGGCGGCATCGTCGGCCTATCTCACGCCGATCGGGCACAAGAACAACACGCTGATCCTGGGTCCGGGCGGCTATCGCTTCGGGGATTACTGGCGGCTGGGCCTGCCGCTCGAAGCGCTGATCGTGGCGGTGTCGATCCCGGCGATCCTGCTGTTCTGGCCGATGTAGGCGTGTCCAAGAGTTTTCGAAAACTCTTGGCAAATTTCTTCGAAGAAAATTGGCCCGTGGCAGAGGTGGCTTGCGGGAACGCCCCGCGGCGCTTACAGCCGGACCATGAAACCTTTCCTGATCCTGCAACTGCGCCCGGAGACCGACGCCTCGGATGACGAGTTCGCGGCGATCCTGGACAAGTGCCGGCTGCCCGAGAGCCGCGCGCACCGGGTGCGGCTGGACCGCGAGGCCCTGCCCGAGGGTGTCGACGTCTGCGACTATGCCGGGGTCATCGTCGGCGGCGGCCCGGGCTGCGTGAGCGACGCGCCCGAAGAGAAATCGCCCCTCGACGCGGCGATGGAGGCAGCGATTCTGGGGCTGATGCCGCAGATCATCGACCGGGATCATCCCTTCATGGGCTGCTGCTACGGCCTCGGCATCCTCGCCAAGCACCTGGGCGGCGAGGTGGGCAAGGCGCGGTTCGGCGAGCCGGTGGGCCCGTCGGAGTGCCGGCTCATGCCCGATGCGGAGGCCGACCCGCTGACCCGGGGACTCGCGCAATCCTTCACCGCGCTGGTGGGCCACAAGGAGGCCGTCCAGGCGCTGCCGCCCGGATGCGTGCACCTGGTGGCCTCGGACCCCTGCCCGTTCCAGATGATCCGCTGGGGCGAGAACGTCTATGCCACGCAGTTCCACCCCGAGGCCGACGCGCGCGATTTCGAAGGGCGCATCCGCATCTATCGCAACCACGGCTATTTTCCGCCCGAGGATGCCGAGCGCCTCACCGCGCTCTGCCATGCCGCGACCGTCACCGAACCGGGCGAAATCCTGCGCCGCTTCGCCGCGCGATACGGCTGACCCGCCCGGGCGGTGTCAAAGCCGTTGCCGCGCGGCCCCCTGCCCGCCTAGACTTGCCTCGAGCAGGGCCGGGAGGGGCGCGTTTGGACAATCTGATCACCCTGGGCCTGCCTCTGGCTTTGGCCGTCATCATGCTGTCGCTGGGCGTCGGCCTGGAGCCCGGGGATTTCGCCCGGGTGCTGCGGCGCCGGCGCGCCTTTGGCCTCGGCGCGCTGGCGCAGGTCGTCGGGCTGCCGCTGGTGGCCTTCACCGTGCTGAGCCTGTTCCCGCTGCCGCCCGAACTGGCCGTGGGTATCATGCTGCTGTCGCTCTGCCCGGGCGGCGTCACTTCGAACATGCTCTCCAAGCTGTCGCATGGTGACGTGGCCCTGTCGGTGACGCTTACCGCGGTGGTCAGCCTGCTCAGCCTGGTGACCGTGCCGATCCTCGCGGCCTGGGCGGTGCGGCATTTCCTGGGCGAAGCGGCGCCCGAGATTTCGGTGGCGGGGATCGCGCTGGCGGTGTTTCTCATCACCACATTGCCGGTGCTGGCCGGTGTCACCCTGCGCCACCGCGCCCGCGCGCTGGCGCTGCGGATCGAACCAGGGCTGTCGCGGGCGGCCACAGTGCTGTTTGTCCTGGTAGTGCTGGGCGCGCTCGCGGCCAACTGGAGCGTTTTCGTGGAGAACGTCACCGTCATGGGCGAGGCGCTGATCGTGCTGAACCTGGTGCTGATCTGTGCCGGGCTGGCGCTGGCCCATGCCGGCGGGCTCAGCTGGCGCGAGATGAAGACGATCTCGATCGAGACCGGCATCCAGAACGCCGCCATGGGCATCACCCTGGCCGGGGTCATCTCGGGCGTGTCCGAGGGGTTTTCGCCCATGGCGTTGCCTTCGGCGGTCTATGGCATCACGATGTATGCCGTGGCGGCCCCCTTCGTGGCCTGGTTCCGTCACCGCGGGAGGGATTGAGATGAGCGACGAGGCCGATGTCGTGGTCGTGGGCGCGGGCCTCGCCGGGCTGGTGGCGGCGGCCGAGCTGGGCGACCGGGGCCGCAGGGTGATCCTGCTCGACCAGGAGGGGCCGCAGACCCTGGGCGGGCAGGCGCACTGGAGCTTGGGCGGGCTCTTCATGGTGGACACGCCCGAGCAGCGCCGCATGGGGATCCGCGACAGCCGCGCGCTGGCGCATCTCGACTGGATGGGCAGCGCGCAGTTCGACCGCGACGAGGACGCCTGGCCGCGCCGCTGGGCCGAGGCCTATCTCGAGTTCGCCGGCGGCGAAATGCGGGGCTGGCTGCACGGGATGGGGATGCGCTGGTTCCCGGTGGTGGGCTGGGCCGAGCGCGGCGGCGCCTATGCCGCGGGGCACGACAATTCGGTGCCGCGCTTTCACGTGACCTGGGGCACCGGGCCGGGGGTGGTGGCACCCTTCGCCGCGCGCGTCCGCGCCCATGCCGAGGCCGGACGGATCGCGCTGCGCTTTCGCCACCAGGTGGACCGGATCGAGATGCGGGACGGCGTGGCCCGCGGCGTCTCGGGCACGGTGCTGGCCCCCGACGAGGCACCGCGGGGGGCCGAAACCAACCGCGACCCGGCCGGGGAGTTCGCGGTGCGCGCCGGGTCGGTGATCGACACCTCCGGCGGGATCGGTGGCAATTTCGAGCTGGTGCGCAAGGCCTGGCCGCGCGACCGGCTGGGCGCGCCGCCGCGCCACATGGTGGCCGGCGTGCCCGCGCATGTGGACGGACGCATGATCGCCATTGCGGAGGCGGCCGGCGGCCATGTCATCAACGGCGACCGGATGTGGCATTACACCGAGGGGCTGCGCAACTGGAACCCGATCTGGCCCGACCACGGCATCCGCATCCTGCCGGGCCCGTCGTCGATGTGGTTCGACGCGCTGGGCCAACGGCTCGCCCCGCCCTGCCTGCCGGGCTTCGACACGCTCTCGACCCTGCGCCGGATTCTTTCGACGGGGCATGACTACAGCTGGTTCATCCTGACCCAGAAGGTGATCGAGAAGGAATTCGCCCTCTCGGGCTCGAAACAGAACCCAGACCTGAGTTCGGGCAAATGGGCCGAGGTGATCCGCGCCCGGCTGCCGGCGCGCGGTCGCGCCCCGGCGCCGGTCGAGGCGTTCAAGAAGCACGGCTTCGATTTCGTGGTGGCCAACACGCTGGAAGAGCTGGTGGCGGGCATGAACCGGCTGGCGCCCGAGGTGATGCTGGAGACCCCCGCGCTCGAGGCGCAGATCGCGGCGCGCGACGCGCAGGTGGCCAACCCCTTCACCAAGGACGCGCAGATCACGGCGATCCTGGCCGCGCGCAACTATCGCGGCGACCGGCTGATCCGCACCGCGCGACCGCACCGCTTCCTCGACCCGGCGAACGGGCCGCTCATCGCGGTGCGGCTGAACATCCTGACCCGCAAGACGCTGGGCGGTCTGCACACCGACCTGGAGGGGCGGATGCTGGGCGCGGACGGAGCGCCGGTGCCGGGCCTCTTCGCCGCGGGCGAGATGGCGGGCTTCGGCGGCGGTGGCTATCACGGCTATAACGCGCTTGAGGGCACCTTCCTGGGCGGTTGCATCTTCTCGGGCCGCAACGCGGGACGGTCGGAGCATATCGCCTGACCCGGCGCGCCGTGCTGGTCAGACTGCCGCCGCAAACGTGAACGGGCCGGGCCAACGCCCGACCCGTCGATCAAATCCGCCAACAGACGATCCGTCTCAGTCGCCGGTGGTGAAGACCGGCAGTTCCGCCCTGGGTGCGCCGGTGGCGGCAGAGGCCGCGCGCAAGACCGCGAGACGTTCGGTCGATTGCCCGCTCATCGGCGTGGCCCCGTCCGCGACGGCGTCCATCGCCATGTCCATCCACATTTGCGACGTCTCCGCCGGTGCCTTGGGCGCGCCGAAGCCCTCGCGCAGATGGTGGCTGACCATCTCGCCATAGGGCATGACGCCGGCCCCGGCCAGAAGCACCGCCGAACCCAGAGCCATGTCCGCATCGTCGATGCGATAGCCCACGCCGAGGCAGACCTTGCCCGCCGAAATCAGCTGGTCCATCGGCCGCCCGGTGCCTTGCAGGAAGCGCCCGACCTCGCCTTCCACGGCCAGCGGGTCCTTGCCCTCGATCCCGGCCACCTGCTCGGCCATCACCTGTTTCAGCCCCTGGCACTGGCTTTCGACCTGCGCCTCGGTCATGTTGGCGATCGTCGCGGTGATCGCGGTGGCCTCGGACATCGCATGGGTGCGGGCCAGGCAGAACTGTTCGTTCAGGGCAAACTCACGGTCCGACAGGCCCGTGGCGCCGGTCAGCCCGCCATTGGCGGCGGTGAGAACGCCCACCTCGTTGCAATGCTCGGACATCGACCGGGCCATTTCCCCGATGGTGAAATCGGGCAGAGCGGCGGGGTCGGTGCGGGGCACCTGCTGCGGGG
>DOIS01000104.1:0-1396 GCA_003511785.1 Paracoccaceae bacterium | reverse complement strand
CGGCGGGTTCGGTGCGGGTCACCTGCTGCGGGGCGGGCATCGGGACCGGCGCGGGCTGGGTCGAGGCGGGCACCGGCACGGGCTGCGGCGTCTGCTGCGGTGTGGCGATGCCCAGCTGTTCGTTGCGATAGGTCCTGAGCAGGCCCGGGGTGCCCTGGGTCGCCATGATCCCGGCATAGGGCGCCACATGCGACGAGGTCTGCGCGCGCTGATGGCTGGACAGCAGGAAATCGCGCTCGTAGGGCTCGAGCGTGCCGTCGGAGTTGAACCCCATGTCGGCCTGGTAACGCGCCACGCCCGCGCGGGTCTTGCGGCCCGCCACCCCGTCGGCCGAGCCCACGTTGTAGCCGAAGTAGTTCAGCGCGTTCTGCACGTTGCGGGTTTCCTCGCGCTGGGCCGCGCTGATCCCCGAGGACTGCGACCGCGTCGTGGTGGTGCGGCGCTGCTTGTTCTTGTTCACCTCGTTGAGAATGATCCCTCCGAGAACCGCCCCGCCAAGGATCTTGGCCGCGTCGCTGGCCATGGCGCGCTCGGCCGGCACGACAATCAGGGCGACGGAAATCAGGGATGCGCAAATGTGACGTCCGAACATGACTATACCTCTCTGGGGGGCGAAAATACCCGGCGCAGGCGCCGCGCCGCCCTGGCAATGAAACGTTGCTGTAATGTTCAGGGGACCAGAGACCGGCCCGCCTGTCAAGTTTTCACCCAGCCTAACGCGCCGCCCCGGCGCGAACCCGCGCTAGTCCAGCGCCACGCGCAGGAGGGCCGCGCTGTCCATGTCGGGCCGCTGGGCATAGGCCGCCAGGTCGTCCCAGAAGCGCGCCAGCATCGCCCCGGTGCGTGCCTGGCTGGACAGCGACAATTCCTCGCGCAGCACCGCGTAGGCCCGGCCCCGCGCCTCAGCCGGAATATCGGCCATCAGTGTTTCCAGCGCCGCGCGCAACGACAACAGGTAGGTCTCCTGCAAGCGCCGCATCTCGTCGAGCTGGCGCAGATGCCCCTGCACCTGGCGGTTGAACATCTCGCTCTTGCGGCCCGGCTGTTCGACCAGCATCCGGATGCTGGCGCGCTTGGCCTCGATCGCGCCGGCATTGTCGAGGATGGTCTCGACGAACACCGCGCCCGCCAGCAGCGTGGCGCGGGCCGATTGCGCCAGCGCGGTCTGCACCCGGTCACGACTTCTGCGGAATTCCAGTTGCAACTCGCCCAGGGCCCGGGCGCGCCCCGGGTCGGGCTCGGCCTCGATCAGAGCGGCCAGCCGCGCCGCCGGGTCGGCCTCCGCCGCGGCGTCCTGGCGCTCGCTCGCCCGCGCGATCCAGCGCTCGCGGATCTCGGACAGGCGCGCATCCGAGGCCACCACCGGCGCCGACAGGACTAGGGTCAGGACTCATAG
>DOIS01000084.1 GCA_003511785.1 Paracoccaceae bacterium | reverse complement strand
CCTCGGCCACGATGGTGAAAGCGGGTGTTTTCCTGCTGGCGCGGATGTGGCCCGCGCTCGCCGGCACGTCCGAGTGGTTCTATATCGTGGCGACCACCGGCCTCGTCACCATGGCTGTGGGCGCGGTGATCGCGCTGTTCAAGGACGATCTGAAGGGGCTTCTCGCCTTTTCCACGGTGAGCCATCTTGGCTTTCTGACGTTCCTATTGGGCCTGGGCACGCCCTTCGGTGCCGTGGTCGCGGTGTTTCACATCATCAACCACCTGACCTTCAAGGCCGCGCTCTTCATGGTGGCGGGTATCGTCGATCACGAGGCGCATACCCGAGACATCAAGCGCCTGGGCGGTCTGGCTGCGCTGATGCCGGTGACCGCCACCATCGGCATCGTCGCGGCGCTGTCCATGGCGGGGCTGCCGCCCTTCAACGGGTTCATGTCCAAGGAAATGATGCTTGACGCCGCGGCGGGCACCGAATGGATGCAGAACCCCTGGCTGGTGGCAGGCGTCGCCACCTTCGCCGCGCTGTTCTCGGTGGCCTATTCGCTGCGCTTCATCTTCCATGTCTTCCTGGGGCCCAAGCGCGACGACTACCCGGCCAAGCCGCATGACCCGGGCTTCGGCATGTGGGCACCGCCGGCGCTTCTGGCCGCGCTGGTGGTTCTGATCGGGCTGATGCCGAAAACCATCGTGGGGCCGATCGTGGCGTCGGCTGGGGGTGCGGTGATCGGCGGGGGCGAGTTGCCTTACTATTCGCTCAAGCTGTGGCACGGTGTGAACACGGCGCTGATCCTGTCGATCATCGCGGTCGCCGGTGGTGCGATCCTGCTCTGGCTGCATGGCGGGTTGATGCGCGCCTGGCTGGCCGCGCGCCGGCCCGAGGCCAAGGCGATTTTCGACGCACTGGTGGAGGCCTGCGTGCGCGGCGCCGACCGGATCACGCACCGGCTGCACTCCGGCGCGATCAGCACCTATCTGGCGTGGTTCGTGACCTTCTCCGTGGCGCTGGGCGCCTGGGCCTGGTTCGGCAGTGCCCATCGGCCGGGGACCAATCCGCTCTTGCCCGTGCCGCCGACCGTGGCCGTGGGATTCGTTCTGCTGGTGGTCGCGACCCTCTTGGTCGTCACGCTGCACCGCGCGCGGTTCCTGTCGCTTGTCCTGATCGGGGTGATCGGGCTGATGGTGTCGGCCGGGTTCGTCTATCTGTCGGCGCCGGACCTGGCGCTCACCCAGATCTCGGTCGAGACGGTAACGGTGCTGCTGCTGTTGCTGGCATTGAACTTCCTGCCCAAGACGACGCCCAGGGAAAGCGCGCCGGGCCTGCGCCTGCGCGACGGCACGATCGCCGTGGCCGCGGGGCTCGGCGTCGCGGCGCTGAGCTATGCGTTCATGACGCGGGATATTTCCTCGATCTCGGCCTTCCACTTGGAGAACGCCAAGACCGGCGGCGGCGGCACCAACGTGGTGAACGTGATCCTCGTCGATTTCCGGGGTTACGACACCTATGGCGAGATCATCGTTTTGGGGATCGCCGGGCTGACCATCTACGCGCTGCTCCTTGCGATGCTGTCGGGCGAGGCCGGGCGGCGGCTGCGCAATTGGCGCGACGACCGGCTGCGCAGCAATGACCGCCACCCGATGATGATGGTGGTCGCCACCCGCGTGATGATGCCGATCGCCATCCTGGTGGGCGTGTTCATCTTCTTGCGCGGGCACAACCAGCCGGGTGGTGGGTTCGTGTCGGGCCTCGTGGTCGCCATCGCGCTGCTGATGCAATACATGGCGTCCGGGTTCCTCTGGGCGCAGGAGCGGCAGCGCACCGAGTATCATGTACTGATCGGCTTCGGCGTCATCATCGCCGGGCTGGCCGGGGTCGGCTCGTGGCTGGCAGGGCGGCCGTTCCTGACCTCGAGCTTCGGCTATTTCACCATTCCGCCCTTCGAGGAGTTCGAACTGGCGACCGCGCTGATCTTCGATCTGGGCGTGTTCCTGACGGTTCTCGGTGCGGTGATGCTGACGCTCTACAGCTTCTCGCGCATGGCGCGGATCGCGGGCGAGACGGTCAATGTCGGGCCGATGGACGTGGACCCGTCGCATTCCGAAACCACGCAGACGGAGGGGCGTTGAAATGGAGTTGATCGTGGCCGGAGCGGTCGGGGTCTTGACTGCGGCGGGCGTTTACCTGGTGCTGCGCCTGCGGTCCTTCCCGGTGATCCTGGGTCTGACCCTGCTGAGCTATGCCGTCAACGTGTTCCTGTTCTCGTCGGGACGGCTGGCCACGGCCCTGCCGCCGGTGCTGTCGAAATATGCCACCGACTACTCCGACCCGTTGCCGCAGGCGCTGGTGCTGACCGCCATCGTAATCGCCTTCGGCATGACGGCGGTGCTGGTGATGCTGTCGCTGGGGGCCTTCCTGGAGTCGGATGACGACCGGGTGGACATCCCCGGCGAGGACCGGATGGAGGAGCGGCCGTGATGCATTGGATCATCGCCCCGGTCATCCTGCCGGCGCTCCTGGCGCCGATCCTGGCCTTCGTGATGCGCCACGACATCGTTCTGGCAAGGAGCTTCTCCATCGCCGGAACCGTGGCGCTGGCTGCCATTGCCACCGGGCTGACGATCACAGCTGCGGGCGGCGAGACGCTGGTCTACGAGTTGGGCAACTGGCCCGCGCCCTTTGGCATCGTGCTGGTGCTGGACCGGCTGTCGGCCGCGATGGTGTTGCTGACGGCGGTGCTGGGGCTTGTCGTCGTGCTCTATGCCGCCGGGAGCGGGTGGGATCGGCGCGGGCACCATTTCCACGCCCTGTTCCAGTTCCAGCTCATGGGCATTTTCGGTGCCTTCCTGACCGGGGATACCTTCAACCTCTTCGTGTTCTTCGAGGTCCTGCTGATCGCGTCCTACGGGCTTATGATCCACGGCGGCGGGAAGGCTCGGCTGCGCGCCGGGTTGCAATATGTCATCATGAACCTGGCCGGATCGACCTTGTTCCTGTTCGCGCTGGGCACGATCTATGCCACCACCGGCACGCTGAACATCGCCGACCTGTCGCTGCGGCTTCAAGAGATCCCGGCCGACGACGCGGCGCTGGCGCGGGTGGCGGCGGCGCTGCTGCTGGTCGTTTTCGCGGTCAAGGCGGCACTCTTCCCGGTGCAGTTCTGGCTGTCGGGCACCTATGCCAATGCCCCCGGTCCGGTCGCGGCGTTGTTTGCCGTAATGACCAAGGTGGGCGCCTATGCGATCCTGCGTTTCTATACGGTGATCTTCGCGCCTGGCAACGAGGTGACCGGCACGCTGCCGGGCGACGTGCTGACCGTGATGGCGCTGGTCACCGTTGCCCTGGGCGCGCTGGGCGTGCTGGGGACCCGGCGCCTGATGCCGCTGATCGCGTTTTCGGTGCTGACCTCGGTCGGGACGCTGATGCTGGCCGTGGCCGGGTTCACGCCCGAGGCCACCGTCGCGGCGCTTTACTATATCGTGCATTCCACGCTGGCCACGGCGCTGTTGTTCCTGGTGGCCGACCTGGTCGTGGCCCAACGCGGACCCGCGCAGGACCGGCTGGAGCAGGCCCCGCCGATCGCGCAGAACGGGCTGCTTGCGGCGCTGTTCTTCGCGGGCGCCATCGCCATGGCCGGGATGCCGCCCCTCTCGGGTTTCCTGGGCAAGCTTCTGGTGCTCGACGCGCTGGGCGACAGCGATGGCCGGACGGTTGTGATATGGGCTACGATTCTCATCGGCTCGCTCGTCACCATCGTGGGGTTCGCCCGCGCGGGCAGCGTGGTCTTCTGGAAGTCCACGGCGCTCGATCGGCCTGAGCCTGAAGAGGACGCGCCGCCCGCGCCGCGCGCGCCCGGAACCGCATTGTCGGGCATTGGGGCCATGCTGGTGCTGCTGGTCGCCACCACGGCGCTGGCCGGCCCGATGACGGCCTATTTCGAGGGCGCGGCCGAGCAGCTCTACGATCCGTCGGATTATGTCCGGGCCGTTCTGGCGCGCGCCGGCGAAGGGGGTGAATGATGTTGTCCCGCCTGTTTCCACACCCGTACCTGACCGTCATCCTTGCCGTGGTCTGGTTGCTTCTCGTCAACAAGGTCACGCCGGGGAATGTCTTGTTGGGGACGGTGTTCGGGATCATCATTCCGCTGATCACCTCGCCCTACTGGCCCGACCGGCCCAAGATAGGGCGACCGTTCCGAATCGCCGAATACGTGCTGATCGTGCTGTGGGACATCATCGTGGCAAACGTGGTGGTGGCCTGGATCATCCTGTTCCGACCGCAAGACAAGATCCGCACGGCCTGGGTCACGGTGCCGCTCGACCTGACCTCGCCCGAGGCGATCACGGTGATGGCGGGCACCATCACGATGACGCCAGGCACCGTGTCGGCGATGCTCTCGGCCGACGGGCGGTCGGTTCTGGTGCATTGTCTGGATACGGACGACCCGCAAGCGACCCGGGATCAGATCAAGTCGCGGTATGAACGCCGGCTGAAGGAGATTTTCGAATGATCGCCTATGCGCTGATATTCGCCACGGGCTGCTTTACGCTTGGGTTGCTGATGAACCTCTACCGGCTGGCCTCCGGCCCGCGGGCCGCGGACCGCATCCTTGCCCTGGACACGATGGTCATCAACCTGATCGCCCTGGTGGTCCTCTACGGCATCTGGATCGGCAGCCAGACCTTCTTCGAGGCCTCGATGCTGATCGCCATGGTGGGCTTCGTCTCGACCGTCGCCTATTGCCGCTTCGTGCTGCGCGGCAACATCATCGAGTAAGGAGGAAACCGATGCATCTTTATGCCGAAATCGCGGTGTCCTTCTTCCTGGTGGTGTCGGGGATTTTCGGGCTGGTCGGCTCCTGGGGTCTGATACGTCTGAAGAGCACCTTGCAGCGCCTGCACGGTCCGACCAAGGCCACGACGCTGGGCGTTGGGGGCGCGCTGATCGCGTCGATGCTTTACTTCGCCTTCGTCAAGAACAGCCTCAGCTTCCACGAGCTTCTGATCACCATCTTCCTGTTCCTCACCGCCCCGGTGACGGCGAATTTCATTGCCAAGGCGTTCATGCTGCACCACGTGCGCGAGGAAGAGTTGCCCGAGACCGAGACAGAAGGAGGCTGGGGCGGATATCACGACCCGGTCGGTGCGGTGCGTCACGAGGTTTCCACCAAGAAGCCGGAGTGAGAACCGGACGCGCTGGCCCGGTTCGATCCGTCAGCTGCCGGCGAAAGGGGCGGCGTCACCCCACAGCTCCCGCACCCGCTGGTCGCGGCTGCAGGCGGCTCGATAGCGCTTGTAGGCCTTTTCCTTCGAGATCGGGCCGAAGCGGCTGGGGATCAGGTCGTCCTTCTTGTAATAGTCTTGGTGATACTCCTCGGCCGGATAGAAGGCGTCGAGCGGAAGAACGGGGGTGACGATCTCCTGTCCCAGGGCCGTCTGCGCCTCGGCGCGCACCTGTTCGGCCAGACGCTCTTCCTGCGGGTTCGAGGCGAAAATCGCCGTGCGATAGGCGTCGCCCCGGTCGCAGAACTGCCCGCCGGGGTCGGTGGGGTCGATGGACCGGAAAAACATCGAGAGCAGCGTTTCGCGCGAGACCTGCGCCGGGTCGAATTGGATCTGGACCACCTCGTAATGGCCCGTGCCGCCACGCACGACCTGCTTGTACGTCGGGTTCGGAACCTTACCCCCGGCAAAGCCGGAGACAGCCTCGGTCACGCCCCGGACCTTCTCGAAATTGGCCTCGACGCACCAGAAGCAGCCGCCTGCGACCACAAGAGTCTCGGTCTGTCCGGCGCGCGCTTCACCGCATTTGAGCAGGACCGCGAAACCGATCAGCAGGGCAAGCGACAGGGTTTTCAGTTCACGCAAAGCAATCATGGCACACCTCCTGAGCGAACCGTGCGCTTCCGGGCCGGGGCGGACAAGCCCTGTCATCGATTGTCACGACCAGGTGACGGAAGTTTACCGCTTGGCCCCGGGTGCTGTCGGTCCTAGCCTGCGCCGCAAAGGGAGGACCCGGATGGCCGAGAAAATCAGCACGCACCAGGCGGAAGACGACGCGCGCAACGAGAACATCCTGCTTCACGTCAATGGCAGGCTGGTCTCCCGCGAACAGGCGGTGGTCAGCGTCTATGACAGCGGCTTCATGCTGGGCGACGGGGTGTGGGAGGGGCTGAGGCTCTATGACGGACACTGGGCCTTTCTCGAAGAGCATCTCGATCGCCTTTTCGAGG
>DOIS01000144.1 GCA_003511785.1 Paracoccaceae bacterium | reverse complement strand
CGCCTTCGGGCGCGGCGATCCGGCCCCCCTGCCCGCGCTGGCGCACCGGTTGGAGGACACCCGCGACGGCGACCTGGTCGAGCTCTGCCCCGCCGCCGCCCCCATCGCCGGCGTGATCGCCGCCCGCATCGCCCGTCATGGCGGCGCGGCGCTGATCGTGGATTACGGCGACTGGCGCTCGCTGGGCGACACGCTGCAGGCGCTGCGCGGCCATGCCCGCGCCGATCCTCTGGCCGATTCCGGCCAGGCCGACCTGACCGCGCATGTGGATTTCGAACCGCTGGCCCTTGCCGCCCGCGCCGCCGGCTGCGCGCATAGCAAGCTGACCCCGCAAGGCGTGTTCCTCGAACGGCTGGGCATCACCGCGCGGGCGCAGGCGCTGGCGCGCGGGATGCAGGGCGCGGCGCTGGACAGCCACATCGCCGCGCATCGCCGGTTGACGCATCCCGCCGAAATGGGAACCCTGTTCAAGGTGCTGGGGTTCACCCCCCAGACCACCCCGCCGCCACCCGGACTGGACCCATGACGCTGGAGATCATCACCTCGGACCTGATCGCCCCCCTGCGCCACGGGTTCTTCACCCGGCGCGGCGGCACCTCTTCGGGGGTGTTCGACGGGCTGAATTGCGGCCCCGGCTCGTCGGACCAGGCGCAGGCGGTGCAGATCAATCGCGACCGCGTGGCCCGCGCCATGGAGACCGAACCGGACCGGCTGGTGACGGTGCACCAGGTGCATTCCGCCGAGGTCGTCACGCTCGACGCACCGCCCGAGGAAAAGCCGCGCGCCGACGCGCTGGTCACCGACCGGCCGGGTCTGGCGCTGGCGGTGCTGACCGCCGATTGCCAACCGGTGCTCTTCGCCGAGCCGGAGGCCGGCGTCATCGGCGCGGCCCATGCCGGCTGGCGCGGCGCGCTGGACGGGGTGCTGGAGGCGACGCTGGCGGCGATGGAGGGCCTGGGCGCGCGCCGCGACCGCATCCACGCCGCGATCGGCCCGTCGATCAGCCAACGCGCCTATGAGGTCGGCCCCGAGCTGCTCGACGATTTCCTAGCCGAAGACCCCGACAGCCAGCGGTTCTTCGCGAACGGCACGGGCGACCGTTACCTGCTGGACCTGCCCGGCTACGGGCTGCACCGGCTGCGGCGCGCCGGGGTGGGTGTCGCGGAATGGACCCGGCATTGCACGTATTCCGATGCCGACCGCTTCTTCTCCTATCGCCGCGCCACCCATGCGGGCGAGGCCGATTACGGGCGGCTGATCTCGGCGATCCGGCTGTAAGGGCGACGCGATTGTGGCCGGATCGGGCGAAATGTGACGCCTTGCGGGCATCGTCGCCGAGACGGAAACAAGGCTCCCTCTGAAAACAAATCAAAATCAAAAGCTTAACAGGCAAAGCTAAAGCATCACTTTAACTTTGGCTGGTCGAGGTTCTGCACCGGAATCTCCCCGATCCGGTCCAAACCCTGCCGCATTGTCCCGTCAGTATCGATCCTGTTCACGACATTCGAGCAGCGCGCCGTGAAGGCGCCCCAGGCAGGAGACAAGCACATGACCGGGAGAGCCCGCTTCATCCGTTCCATCATCCGCACCGCCCGCGAGTGCGACACGGTGATGCCCTATGCCCGCGGCGCCCGCCGCCGCCCCACCGTCCAGGACGACTCGCCCCGCCTGGCCCGGAGTGCCTGAAAAGGAGTGTTAAACCCCGGTTAACGGACGCGGATTGTTGCCGCTGGCGGAAACCGACCCGCCCCGTTCCCGGGATTGGTGCCGAGTATGGCCCCTTTTGTTGGGCAGTTTTTGACAATTTTTCGAAATTGCCGACATAAGCCGTCAATCGCAGATGAAACACTTCACCCAAGTGTCCGTCCGCGCGTTCGGTGGGGGCCGACGCAGATGCAACCCGTTCGAAAGGGCCGACAGAGATGACGATCCCCGCCACGCTGGCGCAGGCCGCGCGCCGGGCTGTCAAGACAGACCCGCTGTTCCAGGACCCGGCCCTGATGCGGCCCAAGGCGCGCCCGCAGCTTCGGCGATACGAGGTCATGTCGCTTCTGCCAAACGGGGACATCGCCGAAACCCAGCATGTCGCCCCCGCGCTGCCGCTTTTTGAGAACGCCTTTCTCGCCTTCTGCCGGGGCGCGCTGGTCGAGACGGATCACGGCCCGGTCGCGGTCGAGGACCTGCTGCCCGGCGACCGGATCGTGACCGGCGACGGCGACGCCCGGCCGCTGCTCTGGATCGGCTCGACCCGGCTGGCGCCGCGCACCGGCGATTCGCAGCGCCGCCACCTGACGCTGACGCGGATCATGGCCAACAATTTCGGCATTGGCCGGCCCGCCGCCTGCGTGATGGCCGGCCCCGCCGCCCGGCTGAAGAAGACGCCCGCGCACCTCAAGGCCCATGCCGGCGCCGCGCCGCTGCTGACGCCCGTGGCCGAATTCGTCGACGGCATGAATGTGATCGAGACCAACCCGCCCACACCGGTGCAGATGTTCCATCTCTGCCTGCCGCGCCACGCGGTGATCCGCGTCGGCGGGCTGGAATTCGAGACCTATCACCCGGGCATGACCGCCACGCGCACGATCAGCCATGCCATGCGCTCGGTCTATCTCAACCTGTTTCCGCATGTGGACACGATGGCCGATTTCGGCACCCCCTGCCATGCCCGCGCGGGCGATGGCGAGATCGACGCGCTCAGCGCCTAGCGCCTGAGCCTCAGGCGCTGCGGGTCAGCCGTTCTTCCAGCACCTCGAAGGGCACGCCCGGCTCGTGCTTGGCGCCCCGGATCACCAGCGAGGTCTTGACGCTGGCCACGTTGGGCGTGGTCAGAAGCTCGCCGGTCAGGAAGCTCTGGAAACTCGACAGGTCGGGGGCCACGCATTTCAGGATGAAATCGACCTCGCCGTTGAGCATGTGGCACTCGCGCACCAACGGCCAGTCGGCGCAGCGCCGCTCGAAGGCGGTCAGCTCGCTCTCGGCCTGGCTGTCCAGGCCCACCATGGCGAAGACCTGCACCTCGAATCCCAGCTCGCGCGCGTCCACCTCGGCGTGATAGCCCCGGATCAGCCCCGCCTCCTCCAGGCTGCGCACCCGGCGCAGGCAGGGCGGGGCCGAAATGCCCACCCGCTTGGCCAGCTCCACGTTGGTCATGCGCCCGTCGGCCTGCAATTCGGCCAGGATCCTGCGATCAATGGGGTCAAGGCGGGTTGTGACCATCGGGCTCTCCTTCGGGGTTGCGTTTCTTATAGCAGCGCCCCGCGCACGCGCAATAATCTTTCGCGCAAGCGCAACATTCTTTTGCCGCCAGCCCCGTTGCGCATATCCGCCTTGGGGAAATGCGCCCTTTAAGCCCCTGTCGCATACCGCTATATCGGGGCCGAACGCCCCCGGCCGGGGGCCAGACAGCATGGACATCACGGGGGACGCCATGGCCGAGACGCGCAAGACGAAGGTTCTCATCATCGGGTCGGGACCGGCGGGCTATACCGCCGGGGTCTATGCCGCCCGCGCCATGCTCGAGCCGATCCTGGTGCAGGGGATCGAACCCGGCGGACAGCTCACCACGACGACCGAGGTCGAGAACTGGCCCGGCGACACCGAGGTGCAGGGCCCCGACCTGATGGTGCGGATGCAGGATCACGCCAAGGCGATGGGCTGCGAGGTGATCGGCGACATCGTCAGCGACCTGAACCTGTCCGAACGGCCCTTCCGCGCCAAGGGGGACAGCGGCACCGAGTATGTCGCCGACGCGGTGATCCTGGCCACCGGCGCCCGCGCCAAGTGGCTCGGTCTGCCGTCCGAGGAGAAGTTCAAGGGCTTCGGCGTTTCGGCCTGCGCCACCTGCGACGGCTTCTTCTATCGCGGCCAGGAGATCGTGGTGATCGGCGGCGGCAACACCGCCGTCGAGGAGGCGCTTTTCCTGACCAATTTCGCCAGCAAGGTGACGCTGATCCACCGCCGCGACGAGCTGCGCGCCGAGAAGATCCTGGTGGACCGGCTGATGAAGAACCCCAAGATCGAGCCGCTGTGGTCCCACACGCTGGAAGAGGTCGTGGGCACCGACAACCCGCTGGGCGTCGAGGCGGTGCGCGTGCGCAACGTCAAGTCCGGCGAGATCACCGAGATCCCCTGCAAGGGCGTCTTCGTGGCGATCGGCCACGCACCGGCCAACGAACTGGTCAAGGACCAGCTGGAAACCCACATGGGCGGCTACGTCGTGACCAAGCCGGGCAGCACCGAAACCTCGATCCCCGGCGTGTTCGCCGCCGGAGACCTGACCGACCACGTCTATCGCCAGGCCGTGACCAGCGCCGGGATGGGCTGCATGGCCGCGCTCGATGCCGAACGCTTCCTGGCCGAGGCGGAAACCGCCGGCGCACCGGAAGGGGCCGAGCACGCCGCGCCGCTCACCCCGCAGGACTGAACGCGCAGCCGCGCGCGCCCCGAACCTTCGGGGCGCGCGCGGCCCGGAAAACCGGCAGAGTCCCGGGCTTTTCCGCTCATGCCGCGCCAAATGGGCACGTATCCGGGAAAATCCCCGTCCGCACGCTAGACAACAACCCCGCTCCGGGTCTATGCCGCGCGCGACTGGCCAATTTCGGCCCGTGCGACCCTCGAAGTAATGAGAGACATTCACATGACAATGCTTAGTAATCTGGCCCCGATCCCGGAGCTGTACGTTTCCTATGAGTCTGCTCAGAAATTGAAGACCGAGGCCGGCGAGTTGAAGAGCCTGGACCTCACGCCGCGCCAGATTTGCGATCTCGAATTGCTGATGAACGGCGGGTTCAACCCGCTCAAGGGCTTTCTGTCCGAAGAAGATTACAACGGTGTCGTCGAGAACATGCGCCTGGCCGACGGGTCGCTCTGGCCGATGCCGATCAATCTCGACGTGTCGGAAAAATTCGCCGAGGGGCTCGAGATCGGCGAGGACATCGCCCTGCGCGACCAGGAGGGCGTGATCCTCGCCACGATGACCGTCACCGACCGCTGGACGCCCGACAAGGCGCGCGAGGCGGAAAAGGTGTTCGGCGCCGATGACGACGCCCACCCGGCGGTCAACTACCTGCACAACACCGCCGGCCCGGTCTACCTGGGCGGGCCGGTGACCGGCATCCAGCAGCCGGTGCATTACGATTTCCGCGGCCGCCGCGACACGCCGAACGAGCTGCGCGCCTATTTCCGCAAGCTGGGCTGGCGCCGCATCGTCGCCTTCCAGACCCGCAACCCGCTGCACCGCGCGCACCAGGAACTGACCTTCCGCGCCGCCAAGGAGGCGCAGGCCAACCTGCTGATCCACCCGGTCGTCGGCATGACCAAGCCCGGCGACGTGGACCATTTCACCCGCGTGCGCTGCTATGAGGCGGTGCTGGACAAGTATCCGCAGGCCACCACAACCATGAGCCTGCTGAACCTGGCCATGCGCATGGCCGGCCCGCGCGAGGCGGTCTGGCACGGACTGATCCGGGCCAACCATGGCTGCACCCATTTCATCGTCGGCCGCGACCACGCCGGCCCCGGCAAGAACAGCGCGGGCGAGGATTTCTACGGGCCTTACGACGCGCAGGACATGTTCCGCCAGTACCAGGACGAGATCGGCGTCGAGATGGTCGACTTCAAGCACATGGTCTATGTGCAGGAGCGCGCCCAGTACGAGCCCGCCGACGAGATCGAGGACCGCGACAACGTCACGATCCTGAACATCTCGGGCACCGAACTGCGCCGCCGCCTGCGCGAGGGGCTGGAGATCCCCGACTGGTTCTCCTTCCCCGAAGTGGTCAGGGAGCTGCGCCGCACCTCGCCGCCGCGCTCGGAACAGGGCTTCACCGTGTTCTTCACCGGCTTCTCCGGTTCGGGCAAATCCACCATCGCCAACGCGCTGATGGTCAAGCTGATGGAGATGGGCGGGCGTCCGGTGACGCTGCTCGATGGCGACATCGTGCGCAAGAACCTCTCCAGCGAGCTGGGCTTTTCCAAGGAGCACCGCGACCTCAACATCCGCCGCATCGGCTATGTCGCCAGCGAGATCACCAAGAACGGCGGCATCGCCATCTGCGCGCCGATCGCCCCCTATGCCGCCACGCGGCGCGCGGTGCGCGAGGAGATCGAGCAATACGGCGCCTTCGTCGAGGTGCATGTCGCCACCTCCTTGGAGGAATGCGAACGCCGCGACCGCAAGGGTCTCTACAAGCTGGCGCGCGAGGGCAAGATCAAGGAGTTCACCGGGATCTCGGACCCCTATGACGAGCCGCAGAACCCGGAGTTGCGCGTCGAGACCGAAGGCACCGACGTGGACAACTGCGCGCACCAGGTATTGCTCAAGCTGGAAAGCATGGGGCTGATCGGCCTGGCCTGATCCGCGAAACCTCGGAAAACGAAGCCCCCGCAAGCGGTTGCGGGGGCTTTTTCATATCCTGGCGATGGCGCTCGTCCGGCATGCCGCATTGGCGCGTGGGAAAAGGTCGCTATAGGTTTCGGAAAGACAATCTGTTTGGGGTGAGCTGGGGATAGACACGGCATCCATGTTACAAAAAGACAATAGTCCCAATCCCGGCGCAACCTGCCCCACGGTCCGCAAGATCACTTGAGGACCGCCCTGCAAACCCCTGACCCCCAACGACTCTCAATAAGGCATAGGATGCGCCCGGTGCGCCGCGTCGATCTCGGCCAGCACCTCGTCCGTGAGCGTCACCTCCACCGATCCCAGCGCATGATCGAGCTGTTCCATCCGGGTCGCACCGAAGATCGCCGAGGCCATGAAGGGCCGGGTGCGGCACCAGGCCAGCGCCATCTGCACCGGGTCGAGCCCGTGACGCTCCGCGATCTCGTGATAGGCCGCCACCGCCTCAAACGCGCGCGGCGTCTTGCGCCCGCCCAGTTCCGGCACGATCGACATGCGCGAGCCCTCGGGCACGCGGTCGCCCTGGTATTTGCCCGTCAGCAGCCCCGCCGCCAGCGGCGAGAAGGCCAAGAGCCCCACATCCTCGGCCACCGACAGTTCGGCCAGGTCGGTGTCGAACATCCGGCACAGGAGCGAATACTCGTTCTGGATCGCCGCCACCCGCGGCCCGTGCCCCGCCTCCGCCAGGTGCAGCCATTGCGCCGTGCCCCAGGCGGTCTCGTTCGAGAGGCCGAAATGCCGGATCGTGCCGCGCTCCACCTCGCGCGCCAGCGCCGCGAGACAGCCCTCCATGTCGTCCAGCACGGCGGCGCGGTCCAGCCCCGAGGGGTCATAGCGCCAGTTCTGCCGGAACATGTAGCTGCCCCGGTTCGGCCAGTGGAACTGGTAGAGGTCGATGTAATCCGTCTGCAATCGCCTTAGCGAACCCTCGATCACCTGAGGGATGGTCTCGGGCGTGATCGGCGCCCCGTCCCGGGCGCCTTTGAACCCCTCGCCCGAGTGCTTCGTGGCCAGGATGTAATCGCCCCGCCGCCCCTTGTTGGCGGCGTTCCAGCGGCCGATGATCTCTTCGGTGACGCCCACGGTCTCGGGGCTGAGCGGGTTGACCGGATACATCTCGGCGGTGTCGATGATGTTGATCCCGGCGGCCAGCGCGCGGTCGATCTGGGCATGGGCCTCGGCCTCTGGCGTCTGGGTGCCGAAGGTCATGGTGCCCAGGCACAGTTCCGAGATCATCAGGCCGGTGCGGCCCAGCGGGGTCATCTGCATGGCGTCGGTCCTTTTCTGGCGTGGCCGCGACCCTAGCGCCTGGGCGGGCGAGGGCAACGCGAAAGGCGAGCCGGGCGGTGGGTTGCAAACCCACCCCACGCCCGGAGTTGAGGGTCGGCGCCAAATCGGCCAGCGTGGCACCGGACGCAAACCGGGAGAACGACATGCCGCAGACCATCACCAAGGGCGTCAAGACGCTGCTGGCCGAGGCCAATGCCCAGGTCGAGACGCTGCCGCTGGCACGCGGGCTCACGCTCCATGACGACCCTGGCCATGTCTTCGTCGATCTGCGCGACATCCGCGAGATCCAGCGCGGCGGCATGATTCCGGGCGCGTTCTCCTGCCCGCGCGGGATGCTGGAGTTCTGGATCGACCCCGACAGCCCCTATCACAAGGAGGTGTTCGCCCAGGACAAGACCTTCGCCTTCTATTGTGCCAGCGCCTGGCGCTCGGCGCTGGCCGCGCAGGAGATGGGGCTGGCGCCGGTGATGCATCTCGAGGGTGGATTCAACGGCTGGGTCAAGGCCGGCGGTCCGATGGCAGAGCGCCCGGCCAAACCGGGCTGAGCGGCCGGACCGCTTGAGAACGTAAAGTGAACACGCTAGGCTGACGCCATGTCCGCCACCCTGCTCTCCCGCGCCTCCGACCGCGCCCGCCCCCGGCTGGTCCTGCTGGACGGGATCGCGCTCGCCCTGGGCCGGGTGCATGAGGCCTGCGGCCCGGCCCGGCGCACCCTGGCCATGGCCCTGGCGGGGCGCACGACCGGCCCGGTGATCTGGATCGCGCCCGCCTGGGAGGTCTCGGCCCCCCACCCCGAGGGCATGGTGCGCTTTGCCGATCCCGGGCGGTTCCTTTTCGTCACCCCCACAAGGGGCGAGGATATCCTGTGGTGCGCCGAGGAATCGCTGCGCGCGGGCGCGGTGCCCCTGGTGATCGTGGACCTGCCCGGCCTGACCGGCCTGACCCCGGTGCGGCGGCTGCACCTGGCCGCCGAGGCCGGGGCCGAGGCGGCGGGGGCGCCGCCGCTGGGGCTGTT
>DOIS01000033.1 GCA_003511785.1 Paracoccaceae bacterium | reverse complement strand
TCCGGCCCGACCCAGGGGTGTGTTCTGCCCAAACTCGGCCACCTTGTCGGGGGGGGGAAGCTGCCGGGGATGAAAGGCGTCCAGATCGGTCCGGGCGCCACCGCGTTCACGCGGATGCCCTTGTCTGCCAGTTGTTCGGCCATCGAGCGCGTGAAGGCAAGCGAGGCCCCGCGCGTGGTGGAATAGGCCACGAGCCCGCCATTGCCCTTGAAGGCGTTGACCGAGGTCGTGTTGATGATCGCCCCGCCCTCGGGGATATGCGGCAGCGCAGCCTGGGTCATGAAGAACGGCCCCATGACGTTGCTGTCCACGATGCGCCGCAGATGCGCCTCGTCGAACTCTTCGAAAGGTGCGCCCATCCATTGCTGGGCGGCGTTGTTCACCAGAATGTCGATCCGGCTCCATTTGTCGATCACCTTGCGGGCGACCTCCAAGCAATGGTCCTTTCTACCCAGATCGCCCGGGATCAAGAGCGCTTCGGCGCCCTCGCGTTCGACAAGGGCGCGGGTCTCCTCGGCGTCGCGGTCTTCGTCGAGATAGGCAATGGCGACATGCGCCCCCTCGCGGGCGAAAAGCACGGCCACGGCGCGCCCGATACCACTGTCACCGCCGGTGATGAGGGCCACCTTGCCGCGCAGCTTGCCCACGCCGGGGTGGCGCGGCTCATAATCGGGCGCAGGGTCCATGCGGTGTTCGTCAGCGGGCATCCGACCCTGCGATTGCGGCGGGAAGCCGGTGTCTTCAGACATGGGTCTCTCCTTGGTTGATGTGGGGTTGCCACATCAACGCCCGCTCCCGCCATTTGTTCGAAGCATGGTGACAACCCTGCCGCGCGCGATCCTCCTTACGCGCCCTCGACGAGTTCGGCCCGGATCTGCGTCCAGGTAAGGACGGTGAAGAACACGGTGCCCCCAGGGAATCGCCGATCATGGCAGGGGTCACGAATCCCCAGTAGGCCTCGACCGGCGTCAGGATACCCTCGAACATCAGCGCACTGGCCTCGGCGGTGCCCGCCACCACATGGGCGAACTCGGCCAAGGCAATGAGATAGGTGATCAGCACGATCAGCCCCACCTTGGTGTTCTCGGCGTTGGGCATCACCCAGACCAACGCGGCAATCAGCCAGCCGGCCCCGATCCCCTTCAACAAGGTCGGCCACCACCCGCCGGTGACAGCCTCGATCGAGAGTGCCTCGACCGCCTCCCACGTCTCGGGCTGGATATCCTGCATGGCCCAAAGCACGAAGCCGAAGCCCGTCGCGCCGATGACGTTGAACAGCAACACCAGGGACCACAGCCGCATAAGGCGGCCGAAGGCAGCGCGGCTGGGCTCGTCCAGCACCGGGCAGACGGCGGTGATCGTGTTCTCGGTAAAAAGCTGCATCTGGCCCAGGATCACCAGCATGAAACCCACCGAATACCCGAAACTCTCGATCAGCGGGCGCCATTGAGCGTCCGGGAGGTGAGCGCGCAGCACGCCCTCGGCCAGCACGGAAAAGCCCAGTGCCATCCCGGCGATCAACGCCGACATCGACAATGCCGAGACCGGGCGCATCAGTTCGGTTTCGCCCTGTCGGCGGATCGCTTCGAAAATGGCTGGGGCGGTGATGGGCGCGTGCGCCTCGATCGCCTCTACCTCGTGCTCACTGATATGCTTTTCGTGTTTCTTCTGCGGCTCTTTGGACATGGGCTCTCGCATGTTGCGGGTGAGGAAGGCACCGGCGCCGTACGGGCCGCCCGGTCCGATAAGGCTATTGTGCTGCCGCGGCGCCCTTACCCCGCGCCGGAAAGGGCAATCCGAAACTCCAGGTCAGTCGGAGCGATTTTCGGGCGCGGGCGTTTGCGCAAGCTGCGCCAGCAGCGCGCTCAAATTGTCCGGCAAAGGCGCATCGTCGCCCACATCGCGGAATGCGGTGCGGAGATTGGAGTCGATATCGGCCGGCGCAGTGCCCGGCTCGGGCCGCGCCTGACGGACCGGTCTGTGTCCATGTTGCATCCTGATCACCTGCTTCATTTTTGTGCGCAACAGGGAGCAAACGCAGACAAAGGCGTCTTGGTTCCATGCAGGGTGCACGGAAATCAGGAAAGCGACCTGGCGATGCGCTGTATGGTTTCGCGGTGGCACATACGCAGCCCGAGGCAAGCGGAACGATCAAATCGGCCTCGACGTTGATAAAGGAGAATGACGCACGCGACAGGAGAACACCATGCCCGAACATGACCGCTCGGACCCGCTCGCCGAGAGGGCGAAAGGCCTCGATAGCCAAGCCGGCTCAACGGATGACACGGCGCGTAAGCCGGGCACGGGGTCGGACGACAATGGCCAAGCTGCCCGGCCCGATCCCGAAACGGGGGAGGTGCCCGCCGGGCCCGGCGATGCCGGGCTGAGGGATCGCCCGGAGGTGAACAAGGGGAATCCAGGCACGAAGACCACGTCCAACCGGCGCCTCGGCATCGGGCTGGGGATTGCCGCCGGGCTGGCGATACTGGCCCTACTCGTCGCGGTCCTTGCATAGGGCGCCGGCCCCTACGTGACTTCGAAACGCTCGGAATGGCTTGCCGATACCTCCTGTGCGATCCGAGCGGCTTCCCTGACTGGGAGCGGAGCCCGATCGCGATGAAACCGCGCCGCGAACCTCAGATCGTCCGGCACCCACAAATACCGCAACCGCTCCAGTCGCCCCGCTTCGAGTTCCTCGCGAACCATCGCCAAGGGCAGGCAGGCGACGCCAAGCCCCTCATGCGTCATGCGCAGACAGGCCGAGAAGTTGCTCGACGGCACCAGCCGCGCGCGTCTGGCGCGGGCCACATGGGTCTGTAGCTGTTGAAACGGCAAGGTCTGGCGGGCGTGGGTCAGGATCGGTTGCGCGGCCAACTCGTCCAGCGACAACACCCGCCCGCCCATGGCGAGCGCCGGCGCGGCCACCCAGACCATCGGATAGGCCCCCAGGTCCAGCATCCCGGAACTGGGGCGACTGAACGGGCCGCTTTGCAGCGTCAGGTCCAACGCATGCTCGAAAAGCGCATCCGAGAGATTGGTGGACAGGTCCACCGTCAGATCCACCAGAAGCTCTGGAAACCGCGCCCGCAGCTTCGACAGCAGCGCCCCCAGCCAGGAATGCACGATCATCTCGGTCACGCCCAGCCGAATGACCCCCTGGAACAGGCCGGGAGCGTCTGCGCTGTCGATGAAGTCCTCCATCGCGTCGAGCACCGCGCGTGCCTTGAACAAAAGCTGGCGTCCGGTCGGCGTCAGGCGCACCGATCCCGCGTCGCGATCCATCAATCGCTGTCCGATCCTGTCCTCCAGCCCCGCGATGCGGGCCGAGATGTTCGGCTGCGTGGTGTTGAGCCGCTCCGCCGCGCGGCGAAAACTGCCCAGGTCGGCGACCTGCACGAAGGCTGCGAGCTGCTTGAGATTGATCTGACCCATGCGATCTGCATGATCAGAAAAATCTGATCCTTTCAATCCATTTAAATAATTGGAACCGATCTTCCACGCCGGTTAACCTGCTCCGAACAAGGCGGAGCGCGACATGAGCACGGCACAGGCCCGGCTGGGCGTGGATATTGGCGGGACGTTCACCGACGTGGTTCTGGAGAGCCCGCAGGGCCGGGTCTCGACCAAGGTCCTGACCACCTATGCTGCCCCAGAAGACGCCATCGTCGAAGGGATGCACCGCGTCTGCGATAAGGCCGGGCTGCGGCCGGCCGACATCGCCCAGGTGATCCACGGCACGACGCTGGCCACCAACGCGCTGATCGAACGGCGCGGCGCGCGCACCGCGCTGATCACGACCGAGGGCTTCCGCGACGTGATCGAGATGCGTTCTGAGAGCCGGTTCGAGCAATACGACCTGAACCTAGTGTTGCCCGAACCGCTCCTGCCGCGCAACCGCCGCTATGTGCTGCGAGAGCGGGTCGAGGCGAAGGGGCGCGTGCTGATCCCGCTGGAGCGGGCCGAGATCGAGGCGCTGGCCGAGGAATTGGGCGAGGCGGGATATGACAGCATCGCGGTAGGGCTCTTGCACTCCTACGTGAACCCCGCCCATGAACGCATGATCCGCGAGGTGCTGGCCGAGAAGCTGCCGGGCGTCTCGGTTTCGCTCAGTTCGGAGGTCTCGCCGCAGATGCGCGAATACGAGCGGTTCAACACCACCATCGCCAACGCCTATATCAAGCCGCTGATGGAGAGCTATCTGCGCCGTCTGCGTGAACGGCTGGCGCAGGAGGGGGCCGATTGCCCGGTCTTACTGATGCATTCCGGCGGCGGCATCATCAGTCTCGAAAGCGCGGCGGAATTCCCCGTGCGTCTCGTGGAGTCCGGCCCGGCGGGCGGCGCGGTCTTTGCCGCCGACCTGGCCGCGAAGCATGGGCTCGACCGCGTGCTGAGTTTCGACATGGGCGGGACCACGGCCAAGATCTGCCTGATCCGCAACCACGCACCCAAAACGGCGCGGGTGTTCGAGGTGGCGCGCAGCTATCGGTTCAAGAAGGGGTCGGGCATGCCGATCTCGATCCCGGTCATCGACATGGTGGAAATCGGTGCGGGCGGCGGCTCGCTGGCGCATGTGGACGTGATGAACCGGATTCAGGTCAGGCCCGAAAGCGCGGGGTCCGAGCCCGGCCCTGCCTGCTACGGGCGCGGCGGCGAGAGGCCCGCCGTGACCGATGCCGACCTGGTGCTGGGACGGCTCGACCCCGCGCGCTTCGCAGGCGGGTCGATCACGCTCCATCCCGAGCGGTCCGAGGCGGCGCTGGCCGCGCATCTGGGCGACCAACTGGAGATGGGGACGACCGAGGCCGCCTGGGGCGTGGCCGAGGTGGTGGACGAGAACATGGCCAATGCGGCGCGCGTGCACGCCGTCGAGAATGGCGAGGATCTCTCGACCTATACCATGATCGCCTTCGGCGGTGCCGCGCCGCTCCATGCCGCGCGGCTTTGCGAGAAACTGGGCATCGACCGGCTGCTGGTGCCGGTGGGCGCGGGCGTCGGCTCGGCCATCGGCTTCCTGCGCGCGCCCTTCAGCTTCGAAGCCAACCGCTCCGAGTTCATGCGCCTGTCGGATTTCGATCCCGTCGCGGTAGCCGCGCTCTTTGCCGAGATGGAGGAAGAGGCGCGTGCCTTCGTGCACTCCTGC
>DOIS01000053.1:3137-3391 GCA_003511785.1 Paracoccaceae bacterium | reverse complement strand
GCGCGCATCTCATGGCGCTGATTGCGCCGCTGGAGACCGAGGCCGTGCCCTTGGCGCAGGCCGCCGGTCGGGTGCTGGCGCGCGCCGCGACCGCGCGCCGCGACCAGCCGCCCTTCGCCGCCGCCTCGATGGACGGCTATGCGGTGAAATCCGCCGAGGTCGAGCTGCACGCCATGTTCCAGGTGATCGGCGAAGCCGCCGCGGGGCATGGTTTCGCGGGGCGCGTGGGCGCGGGCCAGGCGGTGCGCATCTTC
>DOIS01000053.1:2240-2803 GCA_003511785.1 Paracoccaceae bacterium | reverse complement strand
TGCGCATCTTCACCGGCGCGCCTATTCCCGAGGGCGCAGATTTCGTTGTGATTCAAGAGGATGTGAGCCGAAGCTCAAGCGCCATCACGATCACCGAACAGCCCGGAGCCAAGGACAACATCCGCCCGCGCGGCGCCGATTTCCGTGCGGGGCAGGCCGTCGCCGCCCCGCGCCGGCTGCGTCCGCAGGACGTGGCGCTGATGGCCGCGATGAACCTGCCCGAATTGCCGGTCGCCCGCCGCCCCATCGTCGCGCTCATGGCCACCGGCGACGAGTTGGTGATGCCCGGCGAGGACCCCGGCCCCGACCAGATCATCGCGTCGAACAGCTTCGGCCTCAAGGCGATGATCGAGGCCACCGGCGCCGAGGCGCGGCTCCTGCCCATCGCCCGCGACAGCCGCGCCTCGCTCGAGACCGCCTTCGGGCTGGCGCGCGGCGCCGACCTGGTGGTGACCATCGGCGGGGCCTCGGTGGGCGATCACGACCTGGTGGGCGAGGTGGCGCAGTCCCTCGGGATGGAGCGCGCCTTCTACAAGGTGGCGATGCGCCCCGGCAAGCCGCTG
>DOIS01000053.1:0-1917 GCA_003511785.1 Paracoccaceae bacterium | reverse complement strand
ATGCGCCCCGGCAAGCCGCTGATGGCCGGGCGGATGGGCGATGCGGCCATGCTGGGCCTGCCCGGCAACCCGGTCTCGGCCATGGTCTGCGGGCGGCTGTTCCTGGTGCCGATGCTGGAGAAGATGCTGGGCCTGGGCGAGGCGCCCGAGCCGTTGCACCAGGCCCCGCTGGGCGCCGATCTGGGCCCCAACGGGCCGCGCCAGCACTACATGCGCGCCCGGCTTGAGCAGGGACGGATCACCGCCGCCGAGAGCCAGGACAGTTCGCTGCTGACCGTGCTGGCCGCGGCCGACGCGCTGCTGGTGCGCCCGCCGCATGACCCGGCGCGAAAGGCGGGCGACATGATGGATTTCCTGCCGCTCTGAGCCCGGTTTTCCGTCTTGTGGTAACGGATTGTTGACACAAAACAGGAACACTCCTAGAACAAAGGGAACATCGACGGGCGAGGGAACCGGCCATGCTGACCAGAAAACAACTGGATTTGCTGCAATTCATCCATGAGCGGGTGCAACGGGACGGGGTGCCGCCCAGTTTCGACGAAATGAAGGAGGCGTTGGACCTGCGGTCCAAGTCCGGCATTCACCGGCTGATCACCGCGCTGGAAGAGCGCGGCTTCATCCGCCGGCTGGCGCATCGCGCCCGGGCCATCGAGGTGGTGAAACTGCCCGACAGCCTGTCGGGCCAGGGCTTCCAGCCGCGCGTGATCGACGGCGGCCGGCCGGAGGCGGCCAGCCCGGTGCAGGCCGCGGCGACCGAACTGCCTGTCATGGGCCGGATCGCCGCTGGCGTCCCGATCGAGGCAATCGGCGCCGTGACCCATCACGTGGCGGTGCCGGGGCAGATGCTCTCGGGCCGGGGCGAGCATTACGCGCTCGAGGTCAAGGGTGACTCGATGATCGAGGCGGGGATCAATGATGGCGACGTGGTGGTGATCCGCGAGACCACCCATGCCGATGACGGCGACATCGTCGTGGCGCTGGTCGAGGACCACGAGGCCACGCTCAAACGCCTGCGCCGGCAGAACGGCATGATCGCGCTCGAGGCCGCGAACCCGGCCTACGAGACTCGGTTGTTCCCCGATGACAAGGTCAAGGTGCAGGGCCGGCTCGTGGGGCTGATCCGCACCTATTGAGGCGGGCGGGTCGCGGTGGCGGCGGCCGCCGCCACGCGCGGCCGGCGGGCGCGGTCCCGCATGGCCTAGGGTGGGTTTGCAGCCCACCAGGCCTGACCGGCCGGTGACGGCAAACCCCGCAAGGCAGCGATGGGCGCACATGACCGCGCGTCCCGGGCGTGGGGTGGGCTCGCAACCCACCGGGCCTGATTGGCGACTCAAGGTTGGCGGTGCCGGTCTCCGCCGGCCAAACCCAAACCCTCCTGCCCGGGCATGGGACCGGTTTTCCACCCTCCGCTTCTCTTGGGCTCGGAAGGCCGAGCAAGACTCATTTGGGCACCCGCGTGCTCTCCCGTCCGGGCACGGGGTAGATTTCGGCCCACCGCTCCCCTTGGGCTGGGGAGCGTGCAGGGTTCAATTGGGCATACGCCTGCCCTCCCGCCCAGGCACGGGGTGGATGTCGACCCACTGCTCCCCTTGGGCTCGGAAGGCCGAACAAGACTCGATTGAGCACCCGCATGCCCTCCCGTCCGGGCGTGGGCGGGAGGGCCACCCGCCGCTCCCCTTGGGCCGGGGGCGTGCAGGGCTCGACCGGGCATACGCCTGCCCTCCCGTCCGGGCATCGAATAAGTCTCGGCTCACAGCCTTTCTTCGGCCCAAAGAGGCATGCCGGGCGAAGTCCACCGGGCGCGCGCGGGGTCTCCCAGGGTGGGTTTACATGCCCCCAGCCCGACGCCTCGGGACACGCTCGTGCCTACTCTGCCCGCCGCGCCGGCTGGCCGGGCGGCCGGTTCCAGGGCCGGGG
>DOIS01000296.1 GCA_003511785.1 Paracoccaceae bacterium | reverse complement strand
CGCCCGGCCACGCCGGTGAGTTGGCGCGGCTCGTCCCGGGGGCCGACGGCGTATTTCGGGCCGACCTGTTTTTGCGCGGCCACCGAATAGGCGGTGAACTGGAGCACCTGGAGCAGAGCGGCGAGGACAAGGGCGGTGAGTTCGGGGGTCATGGACACCTCAAGCAGTCGGAAAGGGTCTTGTGGGGCATGACTATGGCTCATAACCATAGATTTCGAAATCCCTTGAGTAGATCTCGCGCACCCGGCGGCGCACCGCTGGCGTCAATAGGTCGACGTCATGCGCCGCGGTGCCCGCGTTGGTGTGGGTACGGGACATGTCCGGCGGGAGTGGCCGGTCCAGACGCTCGGCGATTTCCTGGTAGAAGTCCGGCAATGCCTCGGCTCGGCCGATCAGATCCGGGGCGAAGACGTCGTCCTTTGCCGCCAATGCCTGGGGCCGCCAATGCACATTCAAGGTATGTGCGCCCTGCGTTTCACTGCATTGTTCGATAAAATCCAGGAACTTGAGCATGCCGGTTTCGGTGCCCGGATCATTGTCCCAGTCGAAGCCGACCAGGGCGTTCATGCGCAGGCGTTCCTTGCTGAACCACTGGTGCTGAAGCTCGTCCGACCAGCATAGATACAGAAAGGCAGAGCGCGCCCTGGTCAAGGGATTGCGCACCGTGGTCAAGCGCAGCGCTTTCCTGGCTTGGCGAAACCCGTTCGGCGTCTGATAGGCCGTGCGAAAAACATGGGCTTCACTCAGGTCATGCACGACCTTCTCGGGGTTGATGTCATTGTCCGTTTTCAAATGAACGGTCAGGGGCACACCGAATTCCAGGAAGAACAACACGCGCTTGGTGGAGGACGTGCCGCACTTCGGATTGCTCTTGAATGCCCAGGAGCGGCTGAACGGTAGATGAATGCTTCGCAGGAACCCGACCGCCTCGCCGCGATCGGCGAAGGCGTCGGGATAGGTTTGCATCAGTCGCTCGACTTGACCGCTCCGCAGGGCCGCGGTTGGTTCGCGCATAGGAAAGAGCTTTGCCATCGCGGATTCCTCGCAGCGGCGGACGCCATCCCGTACCACTTCCGTGGCGGGATGGCGCAAACCCGGCCGCTTGAGCGTTACAGATCCATCAACAGGCGGCGCGGATCTTCCAGCGCCTCCTTGACGCGCACCAGGAAGGTCACGGCGCCCTTGCCGTCCACGATCCGGTGGTCATAGGACAGCGCCAGATACATCATCGGGCGGATCTTGATCTCGCCGTCGATGACCATGGGGCGGTCCTGGATCTTGTGCATCCCTAGGATACCGGATTGCGGCGGGTTGAGGATCGGCGAGGACATGAGCGAGCCGTAGACGCCACCGTTGGAGATGGTGAAGGTGCCACCCTGCATCTCGGCCATGGAAAGCTTGCCGTCACGGGCGCGGCGGCCCTTCTCGGCGATGGCCTTCTCGATCTCGGCGAAGGACATGCTGTCGGCGTCCCGGATCACCGGCACCACAAGGCCCTGCGGGGTGCCCGCGGCCACGCCCATGTGGACGAAGTTCTTGTAGACGATATCGGTACCGTCGATTTCGGCATTGACCTCGGGCACCTCCTTGAGCGCGTGGCAGCACGCCTTGGTGAAGAAGGACATGAAGCCCAGGCGCACGCCATGCTTCTTCTCGAACTGGTCCTTGTACTGGTTGCGCAGCGCCATGACCTCGGTCATGTCCACCTCGTTATAGGTGGTCAGGATCGCGGCGGTGTTTTGCGCGTCCTTGAGCCGCTTGGCGATGGTCTGGCGCAGGCGGGTCATCTTGACCCGCTCCTCGCGCGCGGCGTCCTCGGCGGCCACGGGTGCGCGTGGGGCGGCGGGGGCCTCGGCCTTCGCGGCGGGGGCGGATTTCGCCGCGGCAACGGCAGCGGCCACGTCCTCCTTCATCGCGCGCCCGTCACGGCCCGAGCCGGTCACCTGGTCGCGGCTGATCCCGGCCTCGGCCATGGCCTTCTTGGCGGCCGGGGCGTCCTCGACATCCGAGCGGCCAGCGCCCTTGCCTGCGGCAGGAGCCTCGTACTGGTTGCCATCGGCCTCGGCCTTGCTCTCGGGGGCGGCATCCTGGGCCGATGCGGCACCGCCGGCGGCGCCCGAGATCACCCCCAGCTTGGCGGTGGCGTCCACGGTGCTGCCTTCCTCGGCGGTGATCTCAGCCAGCACGCCCGAGGCGGGGGCGGGCACCTCGACCGAGACCTTGTCGGTCTCCAGCTCGCACAGCATCTCGTCCTGCTCGACGCGGTCGCCCACCTTCTTGAACCAGGTGGAAACGGTGGCCTCGCTGACGCTTTCGCCGAGGGTGGGCACCATCACGTCCACGCGGTCGCCGCCGCCTCCGCCGGACTTGGCGGGCGCCGTCTCTTCCGAGGCTTTCGGGGCGGTCTCGGCCTTGTCCCCGGTTTCGGAGGGGCGGGGCTCGGGAACGGCCGATCCGGCCTCGCCCGCTTCTGCGATATTGGCCAGGAGCGCATCGACGCCGACGGTCTCGCCCTCCTGGGCCACGATGTCGGCCAGCTTGCCGGTGGCCGGCGAGGGCACCTCGACCGTGACCTTGTCGGTTTCCAGCTCGCAGAGCATTTCATCGGCCACGACCGCATCGCCGGGTTGCTTGAACCAGGTGGCCACGGTCGCTTCGGTGACGGATTCGCCCAGGGTGGGCACGCGGACTTCGGTGGTCATTGGATCACTTTCCTTCGATGGTCAGCGCCTCGTTCACGAGCGCCTCTTGTTGAGCTTTGTGCTGGCTGGCCAGCCCGGTTGCCGGCGAAGCCGAGGTCGAGCGACCGATGTAACGCGGGCGCCCGTGGTCGGCGCCGATGCGGCCCAGCACCCATTCGATGTTCGATTCGATGAAATGCCAGGCGCCCTGGTTCTTGGGCTCTTCCTGACACCAGATCATCTCGGCGCCCTTGAAGCGTTCCAGTTCCTTGACCAGCGACAGGGCCGGGAAGGGATAGAACTGCTCGATCCGCAGCAGGTAGACGTCGTCGATGCCGCGCGCGTCGCGCTCTTCCAGCAGGTCGTAATAGACCTTGCCCGAACACATCACCACGCGCCGGATCTTGTTGTCGGCGGCCAGCTTGGTCTCGGAGTTGCCGTGCTGCGCATCGTCCCACAGCACCCGGTGGAAGCTCGAGCCGGTGGTGAATTCCTCGGCCCGGCTGACCGCCAGCTTGTGGCGCAGGAGCGATTTTGGCGTCATCAGGATCAGCGGCTTGCGGAAGGAGCGGTGCAACTGCCGGCGCAGGATGTGGAAATAGTTGGCCGGGGTGGTGCAGTTGGCCACGATCCAGTTGTCCTGCCCGCACATCTGGAGGAACCGCTCCAGCCGCGCCGAGGAGTGCTCGGGGCCCTGGCCCTCGAACCCGTGCGGCAGCAGGCAGACCAAGCCGGACATGCGCAGCCACTTGCTCTCGCCCGAGCTGATGAACTGGTCGAACATGATCTGCGCGCCGTTGGCGAAGTCGCCGAACTGCGCCTCCCACATGGTCAGCGCGTTGGGCTCGGCCAGCGAATAGCCGTACTCGAAGCCCAGCACTGCGTATTCCGACAGGGCGCTGTCGATCACCTCGTATTGGGCCTGCCCCTCGCGGATGTGGTTCAGCGGGTAGTAGCGTTCCTCGGTGTCCTGGTTGACGAAGGCCGAGTGCCGTTGGCTGAAGGTGCCGCGCGTGCTGTCCTGGCCGGCGAGGCGGACGCGGTAGCCTTCTGTCAGGAGCGAGCCGAAGGCCAGCGCCTCGGCGGTGGCCCAATCGAAGCCCTCGCCCTTGGCGAACATCTCCTTCTTGGCCTCCAGCAGACGGCCGACGGTGCGGTGCACCGAGAAGCTCTCGGGCGTGCGGGTCAGGGCCTGGCCCACCTGCTCCATGGTCTCGGGCGCGATGGCGGTCTCGCCGCGCACGTATTCCTCGCCCTCGCGGTTGAGATGCGACCAGCGCCCGTCGAGCCAGTCGGCCTTGTTGGGCTTGTAGTCCTTGCCGGTCTCGAACTCGGCATTCAGATGCGCCTGGAAGGCGGCCTTCATGTCTTCGATCTCGCCCTCGGGGATCAGCCCGTCCTTGACCAGCCGCTCGGTGTAAAGGCTGAGCGTGGTCTTGTGGGTCTTGATCTTCTTGTACATCACCGGGTTGGTGAACATGGGCTCGTCGCCCTCGTTATGCCCGAACCGGCGATAGCAGAACATGTCGATCACCACGTCCTTGCCGAATTTCTGGCGGAACTCGGTGGCCACCTTGGCGGCATGCACCACCGCCTCGGGGTCGTCGCCGTTGACGTGGAAGATCGGTGCCTCGACCACCAGCGCGTTGTCGGTGGGATAGGGCGAGGAGCGTGAGAAATGCGGCGCGGTGGTGAAGCCGATCTGGTTGTTCACCACGATATGGATGGTGC
>DOIS01000193.1:1895-4791 GCA_003511785.1 Paracoccaceae bacterium | reverse complement strand
GCCTGACGTGATCGGGATGTTCACATTGATACCGGGCGAGGTTTGAGCATGGCACGCAAACCTATTACCGATATGTCCGCATGGCCCTCGCTGAGCATTGAGGGAAATCTGATCGCCCCCGCCATGATCGCCAAGATTGATCAGCGGGCCGCACCGGAGCAGGATCCCGAAAATTACTCGGTTCGCAAAGGCCTCACGATCCGCGAAGAAATCTCGACGGCTTTCCGCGTTGGGCAGTCCCATTTCGATGCATTTGCCAAGATCGCGACGCCAACTCAGGACGCCACAAGGCGCTTTATTTCAAGCTTCTTCAAAGAAACCTTCGGATACGATGATCTTGAGGCCACAGAGGCCCCGGTCGCCTTGATCGCAGGCGGGCGCGTGCCGGTTGTCGTTGTTCCTGCAACTGAAACCCTCGACCGCCGCAGCCCGACCTTGTCGATTGACCGCTCCAGATCACCGGCGTTTGCCCTTCAGGACTACCTCAACGACAAAGACGAGGCACTTTGGGGCATTGTTACCAACGGCACCCACCTTCGGCTCATGCGGGACAACGCCTCACTGACCCGGCCAGCCTATATCGAAGCCGATCTTGCGCAGATTTTCATCAACGAAGATATCGCCTCCTTTGCGGTCCTGTGGCTGCTGATCCACCGGTCCCGTTTCGGGACAGAAGGCTCGCCCGCCACAGATTGCCCGCTGGAGCGTTGGCGCGACACCGGTGCCAAGGAAGGCGAAGTTGCCCGCGACCGCCTTGCCGCGCAGGTCCAGATCTCGCTCAAGGTTCTTGGCTCCGGCTTTCTCGAGGCCAACCCCGGCCTTGCCACCGGGCTGAAATCCGGCGAGGTGAACCTGACCGAGTGGTTCAACGAACTCCTGCGCCTTGTCTACCGCCTGATCTTCCTCATGGTGGCCGAGGATCGCAACCTGCTTCACCCGACAGGCGCCAAACCGGATGCCCGCGCGCTTTACGCACAGGGCTATTCCCTCGCGGCCCTGCGCAAACAATGCTATCGCGCCGCCACGTGGGACAAGCACCACGACCGCTATGAAGCCATCAAGATCGTCTTTCACGCCCTCGCGCACGGCCAGCCAGCCCTTGCCCTTCCAGCCCTCGGCGGCCTTTTCGCAGATGACCGTCTGCCCCACCTCAAAACCGCCCGCCTGCGTAACAAGGCCTTTATGGAGGCGCTCTATCGCCTGTCGTGGCTGTCGGATAAATCCGGCATGGTCCCCGTCAACTGGCGCGCGATGGAAACCGAGGAGCTGGGTTCGGTCTATGAAACCCTGCTGGAATTGCAGCCCCAGCTTGGCGACGATGGCAAGACCCTCGTCTTTGCCGCAGAAGCCGCCGAGCAAAAGGGCAACCAGCGCAAGACCACCGGGTCTTACTACACGCCCGACTCTCTGGTGCAGGCGTTGCTCGATACAACCCTCGATCCGGTGCTGGACAAAACCGATCCCGACAAGTTGCTGAACCTTTCCATCATCGACCCCGCCTGCGGCTCGGGCCATTTCCTGCTGGCCGCCGCGCGGCGCGTCGCAACCCGCCTTGCCCGCCACCGGGCCGAAGGCACACCGGCGCTGTCCGACTTCCGCCACGCCCTGCGCGATGTGGCGCGGTCCTGCCTGCACGGGGTGGATCGCAACCCGATGGCGGTGGAACTGACCAAGGTGGCGCTGTGGATCGAAACCGTGGACCCGGGCCTGCCGCTGGGTTTTTTCGATGCCAATATCCGCTGTGGCGACAGCCTGATGGGCGTTTCAAGCTATGGCATGCTGCGCGACGGCCTGCCGGATGCAGCCTATGAACCGCTGACCGGTGACGATAAAGCCGTGGCCAAGGAATATCGCAAGATCAACAAGGAACAGCGCGAGGGGGTTGCGGCCAGCGGTTTTATCGCCAGCCTGAAGGCCCCCGCCGAAATCACCGACGGGGCCGCCAGGGTTCTGGCCATGCCCGAGGACACGCTGGCGCAGATCGACGCAAAATCCCGCGCCTGGAACCGCCTGTTGCAGGATCCGAAATGGTGGACCCTGAAAACCGCCTGCGATATGTATGTGGCGGCGTTTTTGATGCCCAAAACCGGCGACATCCCCGATGCCCGCGCCGCCACCATGCCCATCCCCACCACCGAGGCGATCTGGCGCACGATCAAGGGCGGCGATATCCGCAGCGATATTCAGGCCGCCTGCATCGACCTGTCCGAATCCGCCCGTGCCTTTCACTGGCCGCTGGAATTCCCCGCGCAAATGGCCACGGGGGGCTTTGATGTGGTGCTGGGCAACCCGCCATGGGAGCGGATCAAACTGCAAGAGCAGGAGTTCTTTGCCGCGCGTGATGCCGACATTGCCTCGGCTGCCAACAAGGCCGCGCGGGGCAAGCTGATCAAGGCGTTGAAGGAAACCAATCCGGCGCTGGCGGCGGAATTTCAATTTGCCAAGCGCACCGCCGAGGCGGCCAGCCTGTTTGCCCGCAAAACCGGACGCTTCCCGCTGACCGGCACGGGGGATGTAAACACCTACGCCCTGTTTGCCGAGCATTTCTCGCGCCTTGCCCGCCAGATTGACGGTGCCCCCCCTGGCCATGCCGGTGTGGTGGTGCCCACGGGCATTGCCACCGACAGCTCCACCAGCGCCTTTTTCGGCGATCTGGTGACACATAACCGCCTGATGGCGCTTTATGATTTCGAGAATCGTCAAGCGCTGTTTCCGGGCGTCCATCGCAGCTATAAATTCTCCATCCTCGCCATTGGCCCCGCCCGCGCCGCTAAATTCGCCGCTTATCTGCTCAATACCGGCATGCTGGCCAACGCGGACCGGCAGATCAGCCTGACGGCGGATGATTTCACCCTGTTCAACCCCAACACCCGCACCGCCCCGCTGTTTCGCGCCC
>DOIS01000193.1:0-1486 GCA_003511785.1 Paracoccaceae bacterium | reverse complement strand
CCGCGCATCCGCAGGGCGATGCCAACCCGTGGGGGATTACGTTTCAGCAGGGGTTATATAATATGACCTCCGCATCATCATTTTTCCGCACCGCCGCCCAGCTTTCGGCCATGGGGTTCACGCGCGACGGCCCCGATTGGCGCGGCCCGGACGGCCAGCACTATCTGCCGCTGTTCGAGGCCAAGATGATCCATCATTATGACCACCGCTATGGCTCTTATGCCGGGCTGGGGGCGCGGCCCAAGGATGGCTCTCTGCCCGAGGTCAGCGATGCCATGCGCGCCAACCCCGAATACGAGGCCGAGCCGTGGTATTGGGTGCCGGCAGAGGAAACCGAGCTGCGGGTGGCGCGGGTGCCGCAGCGGCTCAAGGCCTATCTGCGCAAGGAAAACCCCGAGGGCTGCCTGAAAGTGCTGGCCGAATGGGTGCTGTCCAGCCTTGACCCCGACGATCTGCGGCCCGAAAACTTGGCCCGCACCGCGCCCCTTGCCACCGCCCGCCTGCGCGAGGTGCTGGGCGAGCGCGCAGTGGCCCGCGGCATTCTGGGCGCGACATTTGCCACATGGCTGGGCAAGGCGGCGGCGGGGGCACGCAAAATGGCCCTTGAAACCCCGCTGAGCGCCGATGATCTGCACTTTGTCAAACAGGGCCCCAAACCCGCGCTCGACCTTGCCCGCGCCCTGATCGCCCGCAAACAACCGCGCTGGCTGATGGGCTGGCGGGATATCACCAATGCCACCAACGAACGGACGGTGATTGCGTCGGTGTTTCCGAAGGTGGGGACTGGCGACACGCTGCTTCTGATGCATCCCAAGCAACCAGCGAACATTGCGGCTGCTCTTTTGGCCAATCTTTGTTCAATTCCCTTGGATTACCTTTGCCGTCAAAAAATTGGCGGAACGCATCTTAAATATAATGTTTACAAGCAAAATGCCGTCCTCGCCCCGCACCAGTTCAGCAAGGCCGATCTTGCCTTCCTCACTCCGCGCGTGCTGGAGCTGACCTATACCAGCCACGCCATGCGCCCCTGGGCCGAAGATCTTGGCCACACCGGCGCGCCCTTCATCTGGGACCCCGAGCGCCGCGCGGGGCTGAAGGCCGAAATCGACGCGTTTTTCGCCCGCAAATACGGCCTGAGCCGCGACGAGCTGCGCTATATCCTCGACCCCGCCGACACACACGGCCCCGATTACCCCTCGGAAACCTTCCGCGGCTTGCAACGGGGCGAGATCGAAAAATACGGCGAATACCGCACCCGGCGCCTTGTCCTTGCCGCCTGGGACCGGATGGAAGCGGATGGAACTTTCAATAGGCTTGGACTTTCCGGGCAGGAAATTCCGGCAAGTTCCACTCTCCGTATCGAATTGCCGCCATTGGCCCAACTGCCTGAGGGCGCATGGGCCTGGACCGCCAGTGTCCAGCCCGCCGATCGCATCCGTGTTGCAGCACAATATGCCCTGTGGCTTGCTGACCCAGACAGCGATAG